>CAJXMY010000078.1 GCA_913056435.1 uncultured Hyphomonadaceae bacterium
TCACATGGACGGAACACGAACATGTTTGGCATTGCGCGAAGCGAGGCAACATGCTCGACCGGCTGGTGCGTGGGCCCGTCTTCACCCAGACCGATAGAGTCATGAGTCATGACATGAATGACCCGCTCGCCCATCAGGGCGCCCAATCGAATAGCGGGGCGAGAGTAATCGGCAAAGACCAGGAATGTGCCAGAATAGGGAATGACGCCGCCATGCAGAGCCATACCATTCATGGCCGCGGCCATGCCATGTTCTCGAACTCCATAATGAACATAACGGCCCGACCAGTCTTGAGGTGAGAGGACCGGTGTCGATGGGGTGAGCGTATTGTTCGAGCCAGACAGATCCGCGGATCCACCAATCATTTCGGGGATCAGCTCTGTCAGGACATTCAGCGCAGCGCCTGACCACTTCCGCGTCGCATCGTCTTTGGCTGTCTCCACGACAGATTGCTTGTGGGCCGCAATTCGTTGGGACAGATCTGCAGGCAAGGCGCCAGACATGGCCCGGTCAAAGGCCATCTTACTGGCCGAGGCCCCATGGTGATGCGTCCAGGCCTCATAGGCCTCCTGACACCGCAAGCCCGCCGCCTGCCAGGCCTGTTCAATAGTCTGCGGGACCTCGAAGGGTGGATGCGGCCAGCCAATATTCTTGCGAATCCCGGCAACCTCCTCGGGGCCGTACGGGCCACCGTGAGCCTTGCCTGTCCCTTCCAGCGTGGGGGCACCGAAGCCGATGCGGGTTTTGCACGCGATCATGACCGGCTGGTTTGCGGTCTGTGCCCAGGACAGGGCAGCTTCAATTTCAGCCTCGTTGTGGCCGTCAATCCGCCGGGTGATCCAGCCGGACGCTTCAAAACGGGCGCATTGATCCGTCGAATCTGACAGGTCCGTGCCTCCGTCAATGGTGACCGCATTGTCATCAAAGAGAACAATCAGATTGGAGAGTTTCAAGTGGCCGGCCAGCGTGATGGCTTCCTGACTGACACCTTCCATCAGGCAGCCGTCCCCGGCCAGGACATAAGTTTTGTGGTCAACCAGCTCGGGTCCAAACCGCGCATTGAGGTGCCGCTCTGCGATGGCCATCCCGACCGCCGTTGCGATCCCCTGGCCGAGAGGCCCTGTTGTTGTCTCAACCCCAGCGGTCACGAAATTCTCAGGGTGTCCGGGTGTGCTCGCGCCGAGCTGTCGGAAGTTGCGAATATCGTCCCGGCTGACACTGTCATAGCCACTCAGATGGAGCAGGGCGTAGATCAGCATAGATCCGTGCCCTGCTGAAAGGACGAAACGGTCACGGTCAGCCCAGGCTGGATCTTTCGGATTGTGCTTCAGGTATTTGGTCCAGAGGATGGTGGCGACATCGGCCATGCCGAGCGGCAGTCCCACATGACCGGATTTTGCTGTCTCGACGGCGTCCATTGAGAGCGCCCGTACTGCATTCGCCATATCCCGGGTATTGAGTGTCATTCTGAGCTCTCCTTGCACACCGCTTTGGCAATGGACAGGCTAGAGATTCGAGTCAAGCTGGCGCCACGGTCTCTATTGAGTTTTGCCGCCATTAGCGGCAATGCTGAGGGCATGTCAGATCTGGACTCCTCCTTGCGGCGTTTTGAAACGGCGGTATCCCGGCTGGAGGCTGCGGTGGACACTCTGTTCGCGCAGGCGGGTCATCCGGCCCTGTTGAAGAAAGAGCTGGCGGCCATGGTCGAGGACCGAGCAAAATTGGCCGGGCAACTGGAGCAATCGCTGGCCAGAGAGCAGGAGCTGCAGGTTCTGGCGGATGAGGCCTCGGCGGCGCTCGGCACCGCTATCGCCGAAGTGCAGGCGGCTCTGGAGCGCCCGAGCCCCGAGGAGAATATGTGATGGCCAAGGCCGATATTGTCATACGTGATCAAACATATGCCATTGCCTGCGCCCCGGGGCAGGAAGACCGTCTGCTGGCTCTGTCAAAAGATCTGGATGCCCGGGTGATCCAGATTGCGGACGCTGTGGGAGATGTTGGCGATCACAGGCTGCTTCTGATCGCTGCGCTCTCTCTTCTGGATGAATTAGAGGCAGCCCGTCAGGGGATTGCGACCATGTCTGCGCCGCAAATTGACCGGGCTGCGCAGGCCCTGGACAAGGCAGCCGAACACATTGGCGCCCTTGCCGGGCGAATTGAATCGGAATTGTGAGGGGCGAATGTTATCGGTTCTCATCCCATTCTATAATGAACACGGCAATGTCCTGCCATTACTCGAGGAAATCCATACGGTCCTTGAGCCATTTCAATTTGAAATTATCTGCGTCAATGATGCTTCTTCTGACCAGACGTCGGAGGATCTGGCCGAGGCGTGCCATCGCTGGCCGGAGACCGTTCACATCCTGACGCATGTGCAGCGGCGAGGCAAATCGGCAGCTCTGTTCACAGGCTTGAAAGCGGTACGGGGATCCTGGGTCCAGCTGCTCGACGGGGATGGCCAGAACGATGTCAGGGATACGGCCCGGCTCTGGCCTGCGGTCATGGCCGATCAGGGGAAGAGCACACTTGGGATCATTGCGGGACGACGCAATAGCCGCAACGATAGCGGGTTCAAATGGCTGCAATCCCGGATCGCCAATGGTATCCGGAAATTCGTCCTGCGCGATGATGCCACCGACACCGGTTGTGGCTGGAAACTGATCCGGACTGAAGCGTTTCGGGAACTGCCTTACTTTGCGTCTATGCATCGATTCCTGCCAGCGCTGGTGAAGCGGGCCGGGTGGCGGGTTCAGGAAGAAGGGGTGAATGATCGCCCCCGGTGGAATGGCCAGTCGAAATATGGGTTTCTGGGGCGTCTCGGCGCCGGTATATTCGACCTGATCGGGATGTTCTGGCTGACCCGCAGGGGGGGGCAAGGCATCGCCATTGAATGGGATGATCCCCGCTCAGCCGGGTCCGACAACAAATCTTAGGGCCTCTCGGTTGCCGAGCGGGTGTCCGGGCAGTGCCCATGCGGCCCCCCGCCGGTTTTGGGGGACACCGAGGGCAGCAGATGTCAGGCGCCGGGGGACTCGAAGCTGAGATCCGGCGGGCCAGTGACCTGAAGAATACCCCGCTCTGGACCCTCCACCCAAAGGGCACTCAGCACCCCTGTTCGGTAGGCGCCAGTATCCAGGCCGATCCGGTTTGAGGTCTCTGTGACGCCGCCCTCAACAGTGTGGCCGTGAACCACCACGCAACCAAAATTCTCTTTCGAGGAGAGAAACTCTCCCCGGATCCAGCGCAGGTCCCGGTCCGATTGACGCTCAATCGGGACACCCGGGCGGATACCGGCATGGACGAGAAGATAATCCCCGAGCCGGACAGAATTCTGAAATCCAGCCATGAACTCGATATCCTTCCTCGGTATCGCCGACAGGAGCAGATGCTCCAGAACACTGTCCGGCTGACCAATCAGTGTCCCCCGGTCGAGGCCATAGCTTTCAGCGGTGTCATAACCCCCATGACTTAGCCAGGGTGAAAGCAAACTTGGGTCCCCTGTCAGTCCGCGGACCAGAGCTTCCTCGTGATTTCCCTTGACGAACCAGAAAGACACAGTCGCGGGCGGCGGCTTCTGAAGGTGCTGAACCACCTGCTTTGACTGAGGTCCGCGATCGATCAAATCGCCCAGGAAGACTATGTGGGTGTCCGCCGCGGGCAACGCCCTGTTGTGCTCAAAAATGCGCTCAAGCATGGTTTGAAGAAGATCAAAACGACCGTGTATATCCCCAACGGCGTAGAGCCGCTTGCCGGGTGAACCGAGAGGCCGAGCTGGATCGTAGCCTCTTGTCGTGCGTCGTTTTCCAAAGACCATGCTGATGGTGTCCGTGCTAATTTTCCCCTGAGAGGTGTATTAGTGTGGTATGCTGTGCTATCTAATCATGGAAGTATCAGACGCACATCGTTGGAGGCGGTTCGGAAGAGGCAGTCTTTGTGCAGATGTGGAGAAATTCTGTACTATGAAGGCGTGCGACTTGGTTGCTTGACCGTTTTGTGAGTAAGTTCGATTAGGGTATTTTAAGGGTGGGGCTGAATATGGATCAGAGCAGATGGTTCGTGGTTCAGACGCAAGCAAACAAGGAGTCGTTTGCACTCTGCAACCTCAATCGGCAAGGACTTCTGGCTTGGAACCCGTCCATTCGCAAAAGCGTTCGCTCCGGTCGCCGCATCCAGATGAAGTCGAAACCGCTTTTCCCGGGCTATATTTTCGTTGAGCTGGACCTCAATGTCGCGAGGTGGCGCGCCATCGACAGTACTTTTGGTGTCCTGCGTGTGGTCAAAATCGCCGGCCGGCCAGCCCCTTTGCCCTCAGGGTTTGTTGAGACGCTGCGCGCACTCAGTGACGATGAGGGTCATGTGGCTTTTCGGGAAGACCTCTCGGCAGGCGATAATGTCCGGATCATGGGTGGAGCGTTCGATGATATGGTCGGACAGGTGGTGCGATTGCCAAGTGACGAGCGGGTGACCTTGCTCATCAGCATGATCGGGCGGCAGGTGGCGACGACACTTCCACGGGCGCAGGTCGTGAAAGCCGCCTAGTCAGTCAGGTTTGGGGACCAGAATGAACTTCGTTGACTATTCAAGGCTGATTGGAGAAGACCGAGGCGCTCCCTCTGCAGTGGCAGAACGCGTGGCCATCCGTATTGGGCGCATACGATACCAGCTGGCCATAGGGCTTCTTTTCGGCGTTGTTGTCCCCTTGCTCCTGCGCACACGTATAGAACAATGGCCGGACGCAGCGGTCCATTACGACAATTCGGTTCTCGGGACTGTTGTGGCGGTCCTCATAGGGTTCACCATTTTCCGTAAGGTCTCCGTCCTGCCGGGTGCAGGATCCTTCGTTAATATCGTTCCGGCTTTTGTTTCCTCTTATAGTATTGTGATGATATCATTTTTTGCGCTGCGACTGGATTATAGCCGGGCGCAGTTCGCTGTGAGCATATTGCTGGTTATTGCAAGTTTTTATGCGATTGCGTTTTTGATGTCCCGATTTCGACATGCCCGGTTCGTGTTGGTGACCAATCGCGTCATTTCACAGATGCGCCCGATTCGGGGCGTCGAATGGGTGCATGCAAAGCAAACTGCCACGGCGGAGACTTATCGTCACCTGCCCATTGTTGTTGATCACTCCAGCGTGCAACTGACCGAAGACTGGGAACGATACCTGGCTGAAGAGGCGATATCGGGACGCCTGATTTATGACCGGCAAGCGATCGTGGAGGCTCTTCAGGGCCGTGTCCCGCTTCCGCAGACGAAGGGAGACGCGGAGAGCGCCTTGTCCTTGAGAACGCTTCATGCGCCGGGCCACCTCGTCCCTGATTCCATTTACGCGCCGGCGAAACGCTATCTGGATCTGCTGATGGCCATTGTGGTTCTGCTTCTTCTGAGCCCAGTCCTCTGCCTCACAGCTGTCGCCATCAGGTTGGAAAGCCCCGGACCAGTTTTGTTCAAGCAGTCGCGCATGGGGTATCGGGGAAGACCCTTTACCATGTTGAAATTTCGGTCCATGCGCTTCGAAAGGCGGGTTCCGGCTTCATCAGACGCGGATATGACGTTGACCGACGATCAACGCATCACGCGGGTTGGGCGATTTATCCGGCGGACCCGCATTGATGAGCTGCCCCAGATCATCAACATCATACGTGGCGAAATGAGCTGGATTGGTCCCCGCCCTGAGACGCTCAGACTTTCAGAATGGTATGAATCAGAAATACCATTTTATCGCTACCGGCATATTGTGCGACCAGGAATCACTGGCTGGGCTCAGGTAAACCAGGGCCATGTCACAAGCGTCGAAGATGTTCGGGAAAAGCTCGAATTCGACTTCTACTATGTCAAGCATTTCACCTTATGGACCGATCTGTTGATATTGGTGAAAACCGTCATAGTCGTCCTGACAGGGCATGGCTCGAAATAGAGGTTGGCTCGGACACCGTCATCGGCATGAGGGGCCAGAGGCCATGACGGCTGCGGTTTTGAACCATGGTCGGCATTAATCTGAAGGGGACTTTCCTGTGGTCAGGGCCTGGGCTTTGAGGATCGCTTTTCTGGTTCTTTTCTGTGCGGTGAGCATCGCCGCTTTGATCCCGCCGGGGGAAAGTAACGCCTCACCAGTCTGGATGCCGAATGATAAAATCCTTCATGCGGGCGCCTATGGCATTCTCAGCATCAATGCGCTTTTGGCGTTTCCACGCCGACCGGTTTGGCTCATAGGTGCAGGGTTAATCCTTCATGGGGCGGCGATCGAACGTGTTCAGCCGGTGATGAGCCGCGTTTCAGACCCCACAGACCTGTTGGCTGATCTGGCAGGCGTGGTGCTCGGCTCCGCCACAATATATGCTTGGCGCATGCTGCGAGGTGCACCTCGCTAACGCTGCGATCTGTCTGAAGCGGCGGCTTTACACATCAGAGCGTCACGTGTCCCGGTCGCCCCTCTTGGGCCACATCCCTCGAAGATTCTTTATGGCGCGGCAGGATCAGGATAACCAGACAGGCCATAGCCAGCCCAGCGATGCCGGGGGTTCGACTTGGGTAATCCACCATACTATGAAGGATGAGGGCCAGGAGGCTGACAGAGGCAGCCCGTCGCAGACGGTAGCCTTGATCTTGTCGCCTCAGCCAAGTTCGAATGAAGAGCCGGCAAAACAGCAGGAGGGCGGCCGCCACGATCAAAAGGCCTGGCACGCCCCATTCCACCAAAATTTGTAAATAATCATTGTGAGCATTGTTCACAAAGCTTGTGGTCAGACCGTCGCCTGTTTCATAGAGGCGAAAGACTTCCGTGAAGGTGCCCAGTCCGGTGCCCAGAAGGGCATGCTCCTGCAGGATGTTTCCCGTGACCCGCCAGATGCCCTGTCGCGAAAGGTCGCCTTCGTCGCCAAAAGAAGTGACCCCAAGTCCCTCAAGTATCGGACTGGTGGCGACCATGATTGCCGAGCCCAGAATGGATATCCCCATGATGGCATAGACCAGCCATCCTCTTTTCCGGCCACTTGGGCGTGTGCCCCGAACGAGAAAGACTGACAGGACAAGAACTGGAAGCAACAACATGTACCCTGCGACAGAGCCCGCGGCGAGAACACCGGTGAGGTTGAGGAGAAAGAGAGCCGAAATCAGGATTGCAAGACCGACCTGACGGTCATCACCGATCCAGTCCTGTCGAAGGCGCCCCGCTCGGGCTGCAGCGAAAGGCAGGCACATCAGACAAAAGGTCGCCTGATGATTGACATTGGCAAAGATCCCTGTGGGCAAGCCACGATTGGTGATTTCATGTACATACAGTTCGCCGTTTAAGACGCCGAACACCTGCATCAGGCCCAAAGTGGCACTGCCGGCTCCAAGGGCCGGAATAACCCAGGCCAGAGGCTCAACACCACGTCGCCAGCCTGCGGCGGTCAATAAGATGAATAGGGCAAGCGGTGGCCCAAAACCGAGCAATGCACTTCGTGTCTGATCAGGAGCAAAACTCAACGAAAAAGGTGTCAGGCCCTCTATCCCCAAAATGGACCAGCCTTCTGAGATCAGCTGGCGACCAGAAAGCTGTGACCAAGTTTCCGGCGGTAAGGGGATCAGCTGAATGGCGGTCCAGAGCATAAGCGCCATCACGAGCACCAGGAAAGCGCCCATGGCTCCGGACCAGTGATGGCGACTGGCGGGGATCAGCGACACAGTGGCCAGCAAGGCACCGAGGCCCTGAAGGACAAGATGAGCGGTCTGGTCTGGCTGGCTCGACCCGCCGAGCAGGATCATCGTGGTTAGAAAAACCGCTGGGGACAGGGACCAGAAGGCAGATTTGACCTTTGACCACCGCATCACTCAGCCCTCAAATGGCTTATATTGACCTCGGTGACTGTCGCCCGGCTTGTTCTGGGAAAAGCCCCGGCAACACCGCGCAAACGTAAAGTCTGAAAAGAGCAGCCGTCCCCGGGCACGTCGAACAGGGCCTCGTGGTTGGTTGGGGAAGACAGCAGCTCAATGATCGGCCTTGTCATCAGCGGTTCTCCGGTTCGAGTGCACTCTAACGACCAGTCAAAATGCCCCCCATTCTGGAACAGTTCTCCGTTCATGACAAAGTCAGCGCGGTAAGGCCCCGGAGACAGCCGCAGGATCTGCTCTGCAATGATCGGACGTCCTTGCCCAAAGAAGGAAACCGAAAGACCGCCAGCTTTTTCGAGGCTGGCATATGTTTGATTAATCACCCAGTTAAAAGGCTGGGCCCCGTCGGTTCCCCTGAACTGCCTGTCGAAGGGGACACCTAGACGGGTGACCAGATCGAGCGGGAGGAAATTCAAAAAGGTCAGATGAGCCCGCTCCAGATCACCTCGTCGGACCAAGGCCTGTACAAAGGATGATTGTCCTTCGGGATAAAGGTCCAGCAGGCTGAGCAAGAAATCCGTATCGATCGTCGACTGCGCAAGACGCCGGACAAGCCCGGCACCCCAGGGCGGACGTGATGAAAGGGCATCCAGCAGAACCTGACGCCCTTCTGCAGTGGCCGCGATGGAGGCCATCTCGGCGAGATAAGCCGCGCTATTCTGCCGATCTAGGGCCAGCAGTGGGACAAGCGCCTGCATGGCCGCTTGTGGTTGTTCTCTGGCGACT
>CAJXMY010000079.1 GCA_913056435.1 uncultured Hyphomonadaceae bacterium
TATATTGTAAAACGGCGTCATTATTCTCAGGAAACGTCTCGGGAAATCTCTGATAAGAATACGACACTGCAAACTGAATGCAAACAACGCTGCAAGTCAACTGTTGCAGAAGGCATGAATCGCGTGAACCGAAGGTCATCCTTGGTGGCAAAGTCGGAGGGGTTCGGTTCCGCCTCACCGGGGGTTGGCCAGAGGGTGTGGACCCAGTCGCTGCTCGGGGTTTCTCCGGGCATGAGCGTCTGACAGTCGGTGATGGCCGTCCATGAGGCGCCTGCCACCGAATCTCCATCGGGATGGAGCAGTTGGAAGGCGTCGCCAAGCCCGGTCAAGATGTATTCATCCATCACAAAGACCGCACGCTCGTCGGGGTTGAGCACCTCCTTGGCGGTGGTGTTGGCGGCTGACCAGAGGCTGTCCATCCTGCAGGATGAAAGCCGGAATGATGGTGTGGAAGGGCCGCTTGCCCGGTGCGAAAACATTTGGATGATCGGGGTCGAGCGAGAAGAGCTGCCCCCGGTCCTGAAACATGAAGCCCAGACCATCGGGAACGAGGCCCGACCCCATGCCCCGGTAATTGGACTGGATCAGCGAGACCATCATGCCATCGCGGTCGGCCACCGTGAGATAGGTGGTGTCGCCGGGGCCTTCCAGCACCGGATCGCCGGGACGGGGATCGGGACTGGCACGGTCCGGCTCGATCTGCGCGAACCGGGCCTGACCATAGGCCTGCGACAACAGGGCCTCGACGGGAACATCCACAAAATCAGGGTCGGCGTAATAACGGGCCAGATCCTCAAAGGCGAGGCGCTTGGCCTCGGTGATGTAGTGCAGCACGTCGGCGCTGCCGCGGGGCCACTGGCTGAGCTCGACATTGTTGAGAATGTTGACCATTTGAAGCGCGGCAAAGCCCTGACCATTGGGCGGCAGCTCGCACAGGTCGACCCGGCCGCGATAGGTCACACAGCGGGGTTCGACCCATTCGCTTTCATGCGCGGCGAAGTCCGCCAGTGTCAGGTGTCCGCCGATGCGGGCCATATAGGCTGCCATCCGCTCCGCCAGAGCGCCGCGATAGAACGCATCGCGTCCATCCGTCGCCAGGGTTCGATAGGTCCGCGCCAGATCCGGATTGCGGAACAGCGCCCCGGCCGCTGGCGGACCGTCTGCGAAATAGGTCGCGCGGGCATTCTCAAAAGCGCCGATCTCGTCGAGACGTCGGCTGAAGGCGTTGAAGCTGCGCTGGAAATAGAAACCCACGACCGGGGAGACTGGAAAACCGTCCTCGGCATAAGCAATGGCCGGGGCCAGAATATCAGCCATATCGAGCCGGCCAAAGCGCTGATGCAACTCGAACCATCCATCCACGGTGCCCGGAACGGTGACCGGAAGAGGACCATAGGCCGGCAGGCCGTCGGCTTCACCCAGCTCCGCCTTCAGCGCGGCGAGGCTTTGGCCCATGGGGCTGCGCCCGGACCCGTTCAGCCCATAAAGCCGCTCGGTTTCCGGGTCCCAGACAATGGCGAACAGGTCTCCCCCAATTCCGTTCCCGGTCGGTTCCATCAGCCCGAGGGCCGCATTGGCCGCAATGGCAGCATCGACAGCTGTGCCCCCGGCCTTGAGGATGTCCACGGCGATCTGGCTCGCCAGCGGGTGCGCCGTTGCGGCCATGCCCTGCGATGCCAGAACCGGGCTGCGGGACCAGGCCGGCCCCACCGGACGTCCGCCGGGCCCCAGCTCCTCGCCGGTCCCTGGCAGGCCGATCAGGCTCAGGCTGAACACCGCCAGAACCGCCGACCGGCGCACGGACAGGATGACAGATCGCAAGAAAGACATGGGGGCGCTCCTGAGAAGGTTTGACAAGAGGATATGGCGACCGGCCAAAAGAGCAATTCCAACGGCCCTCACGCCCCTAAGCGGAGTCCACGGGTTGGGGGGGCTTGGTGAACTGGAGCTCGATATAGCGGGCATAAAGTCCGCCCCGGGCCAGAAGGGCAGCATGGGTCCCCTGATCGATGATCTCTCCGTCCTCCATCACGATGATCCGGTCGGCATTGCGCACCGTCGACAAACGATGGGCGATGATCAGGGTCGTGCGATTGCGCGACACGGCGCTGACGGCCTGGCTGATGGCCTGCTCGCTTTCGGAATCAAGCGCGCTGGTGGCCTCATCCAGCAGCAGGATCGGCGCATCGCGAAGAATGGCCCGGGCAATGGCCAGGCGCTGGCGCTGGCCGCCGGACAGATTGGCGCCACCCTCGCCGACCCGGGACTGATATCCCCGGTCTAATGCCATGATGAACTCATGCGCGCAGGCGGCCCGGGCGGCCGCCTCAACCTCGTCCTCAGTGGCCTCGGGGCGTCCGAACCGGATGTTCTCGGCGACGGTGCCAGAAAAGAGCGGCGCGTTCTGCTGGACCACGGCCAGCTGCTGGCGGAGCTCGGCGGGGTCCAGCTCGCGCAGGTCAACGGAGTCGATCAGGACACGTCCCTGGTCAGGGTCGTACAGGCGGCTGATAAGCTGAAAAAGCGTGCTTTTCCCCGCCCCCGACGCCCCCACCACCGCTACGGTCTCGCCAGGTGCAACGCCGAGCGATATATTCCGCAATGCCTGCAGCCCGGGTCGAGAGGGGTAGGAAAAACTGACTTCACAGAGCGCCACATGACCCTTTAAGGGATGTTGCAGAGACAGAGGGCTTTCTGGTGCCCGAATGGCAGCCGCAGTCTGCAAGATCTCCATCAGCCGCTCAGTAGCGCCCGCGGCGCGCATGATCTCAGTATAGGTTTCGGAGAGCATGCCCACCCCGCTCACCGCAACAAAAGCGTACATTACAAACTGGGTCATGGCTCCGGGTGTCATAGCGCCCGTTTTGACCTGAATGGCTCCAAACCACAGCACGCTGATGAGCCCCGAAAGGACCACAGTGAAAATGACAGCCGTCATTGCGGAGCGAACCGTGATCCTGCGAAGAGAGGCTCTAAATGTGGCCTCGATCGCCTCATCAAATCCTCGATATTCTTCCCTCTCTCGGGTAAAGACCTGTACTGTATCAATGGCCCGGAGGCTCTCGCTCGCCCTAGCAGAAGCGGCCGCCAGGTGGTCCTGGCTTCTGCGCGACAAGCGCTGCACACGGCGTCCAAAGAGAGTTATCGGACCAATGATCATTGGCCCAAGGGCCAGCACCATTAGGGCGAGTTTCCAATTGACCACAACCATGAGGAAGAGGGCTCCCGAAGTCGTCGCAACGGTTCGGATTGCGATAGAAATTGAGGAACCCACAACCGTTTGAATAAGGGTAGTATCGGTGGTGAGCCGCGACACAACTTCGCCTGTGCTGGTACGGGCGAAAAAGCTCTGGTTCAAATTAAGCAGCTGAGCGTAGACAGCTTTGCGAAGATCGGCAACGACGCGTTCGCCAAGCCGACCGATGAAATAGAAACGCAGCGCGCTTGAGATGCCAAGCAACGCTGCTACGATCATACCGGCGAGAAAATAGAGAGACAGGCTCGCCCCTGGAGCACCCCCCGTGCAAGGAAGCGACATGGTCGCACCGCCAAAACCGCAATCGACAACGAGACGAAAAGCATACGGCAGAAGAAGGGTCAGCATAGATGCGAGGACCAGAAAGAACACGAAACCGACCAGCAGGCCCGGATAGGCTACAACAAATGGGATCAGGCCCAGAATTGGCCTTAGGTTCCGGGCTTTTTCGCGATGAGCCCGATCTCGTTCGAGCTGTGCGGCAAAACCAGAGCCCCTGTCGCGCTCAACCTTATCTGTCTGGGGCCCCGTCTGATGATTCAATTTGGTGGATCCTGCCCGTTCTGACATGTGAGTACCGGATCCCGTCACGGTTGGGATAAGTTCTCGTGAAAATCAAGTTGCACCATGCTGATCCAGAAAGCTGCCCTCAACGACGCGGGTCTTCAAACTTACTTGACGTGAATGCGAGGAGGGCCAGAACACAGGTGTCCGATCTGCCAAATAGGCTCACCGGCCGCCTCAAAGGCGCCAAAGGTGTCGGCCATAGCAGCCTCCGGAACGCTGGCAAGGAGACCACCGCTTGTCTGTGGGTCAAACAAGAGGCCCTGGGCTCCCCTCTCATCAACATCCTGAACTCCGGCGAGGCCCGCATTGGCGGCCCAAAGCGAGGATCGAATGCCCTTACTGTGTAACTCTGTGGCCCCGGCGAGGAGGGGAACCCGCGTCCAGAAAATATCTGCTGCGACAGAAGCTGCAGAGAGCATGTTCATCAAATGCCCGGCGAGGCCAAACCCGGTGACATCAGTCATCGCCGTCGCAACCCGGCTCAGGATATCAGCTGCCCGCTGTTGAGGCCTGACCATATAATCCAGCATGTTCCGGTAATGACGTCCTTCAGCCGCCTGACGCATTTCAGCCGCCATGATCGTTCCGGTGCCAATCGGTTTGGTCAGAATCAGCGCGTCCCCTGGTTGGCCACCCCCAAGCCTAATCGGAGAGCGGTCCGTGTGCCCGAGGACTGAGAATCCCACGGATAACTCTGCGCCAATCATCGTATGCCCGCCTACGATCTCGGTGCCACAGGGCTGGAAAGCCGCCTCCGCACCGGCCATAATTTCAGAAATGAAGTGGACTTGCTTCTCCTCTGACAATGGCGGGACGATAAGAGAGGCGAGCACTTTATGGGGCCGACCGCCCATTGCCCAGACGTCTCCCATCGCATGCACTGCGGCCACTCTTGCCAGCAGGTAGGGATCAAGAGTGAACGCCCGCAAATGATCGGTTGTCAGTAGATCAAACCCTCTTTCCCGTTCGATGAATGCGGCATCGTCGCGCCTGACATCTTGTTGGGGTAATGTGTCCTCGCAGGCCTGCGATAAACCGGTGACGAGCGGCGTTTGCGCCACTTTAGCACCACACCCCCCGCAATGGGGAGAACGCTCCACCACAAGGTCGCGAACGCCTGCGGCCACCGTCTTTGGCAGGGCAGGCGCTGGCATAGAAACAGGCGTGTTCAGATGGGCCATGAAAGCCCGGTCAATCCGATTTTTTAAATGCCATACCGCACGCCCTGATAGCGCGACACCGAACTTATCAGCGACCGCCGATCGACCTCCTGTCGAAATCAACTTCAGATAGGATTTCTGCGGTCGGTAATGGCGAGGTATCCCTCCCGACAGAGAAACCCGAACGTTATGAAAAAGCACAGGTGCCTGCCTTACCGCAAAAACACCTGCCTTAGGTCGCGGCGCCCAGGACATGTGTGCGCAATCCCCGACCGCGAAGACGTCCCCGATATTTGTTGATGCCAATGTTGGCCCCACCCGAATGAACCCTTGCTCCAGGTCAAGCTCAGTCTCTGCCAGCCATTGGTAAGGCCGTCCCCCCGCGGCCCCTACAGCGAAATCAAAGCTGAGTTTTCCATCACGATCCTCCAGAATGAGGTGGTCTCTTTCGATAGTCCGAATACGGATCCCCGTTCGGACGACGATATTGGATTCAGAGAGCGCTTTCATGAGGTTCGATCGGCTGCCCGCCCCGACCCCGCTCAACGCCTGATCTCCTTTTTCAAGAATGGTCACTGTTCCGTCGCCCCGTCCAAGCACCGACAATCGGCGGGACAGGGCGAGGGCCAGTTCGACGCCTGCCAACCCGCCTCCGATCACCACAATATTGGGGGGAGGCCCCGGATCTCTCAGTTTTTCAAGGAAAGCCTCGAAGGCCGAAGCAAAATCAGCCATAGGCTTTGCTGAATGGACGTGGTCAGAGTAGCCCCGAATCTCAGGAAGCGCACCACTTATCCCGATGTCGAAACAGATGAGATCGTAAAAGACCGGTGGCCTGTGACGAAAGAAAACCTTTCTTGTCTTATGATCGAAGCCCGTCACCGTGTCCATGATGAGTCGCGCGCCGGCCTGGCGGGTGAGGCGAACGAGGTCAATATCCAACTCGCTTCGTTCATAGTGACCCGCAACAAAGCCCGGCAGCATCCCGGTATATGGTGCCGTCACATCAGGATTAACCAGCGTGACTTGCACGCCCGCCAATGGCTTCATGGCCCATCTTTTTAAGAAGAGGGCATGGGTGTGCCCCCCACCGACCAGAACAAGTTCTCGCGTTACAGGCAGGGGTAAATGCATCGACCATTCCGAACAGAGTTAATCACGATTAGGTTTGAGTGATACAAAGCATCGCACGGCAACTAAACACTCAAAGCCACGCCAGCTTAAAAATAAAAGGCCGCGGGTGATCGTCAGGGACCCACTGCCCTGTGTGATGCTTCAAGTTGAACGCGGCTCCTGAACAGATTCAATATAAGCCAGCAAGGCTTCAATATCTTGGGGCTCAAACTGCCATTCAGGCATATCTGGATGCCCCACGATTATTCCTTCTGCCAGTGACTCCGAGAGCGCCTCTATGGGGTAATTCCAGCCAAACCGGCGAAAGGCGAGAGCATCAGAGTGTGGACTGGTTCCTCGATGGCCAATGGCATGACAGGATGCACATAAGGTCTCTGCCATGGCCTCTCCACGTCCCAGCGCCTCCACGGCACTCATGTCGCCTGAAAAGCCTTCATGAGAAGTACCCAACGGCTGACAGGCTGCAAGGAGGGCGACACCCAAGGTCACGGCGCATCGCAAACATGTCATCATGGCCCGCCTCTTCGACTCGAACACCATCACCTTACCATGGTTCACCCATCAAAAAAATTCTCTCAGCCGGTCGGACCAAACTTTCTACCCGACGGGCAGATGACAGGCCATCTCCTACGGTTGTTTCCCCTTGCCCCCTTCAGGTCCAGTATGTCATATTCTGGCCATATCAATTTTGCAGGTCTACCAAGCGTCAGCCTAAAAAGCGGGGACTGAGATATGAAATTATCGGTGGGCGCAGTTGGATGCGCCATTTGCCTCCTAATGTCTCCCAGCTTGGCTTTGGCACAGCAGGTGGGGCAAGTGGTCTCGACCGGGGGCGGACTGGGTAATGTTCTGGTGACAAGAGACGGGGAAACCTACCCCATCCTTGAAGGCGACCCCGTCTTCGAAAATGATATCATCTCAACACGCCGTGGCGGATCAGTAAGTATCAGCGCCAATGGCTGCCGCGTGGGTCTCGGTGGCCTGAGCCAAGTGGCCGTGAATGATAGATTTTGTTCTCCCGGCGCCGTGGCTGAAGCCACAAACCCCGCGGCGACAGTGTCCCAAGTCAGGCCGACCGTTGCGGGCGTGACCCTCTCCGGACCAACGGTGCTTCTTGGTGTAGGGGGGGCTGCTGTCCTTGGGGCATTGGCTCTGAGTGGAGGGGACGACTCTCCGGCTAGCCCTTGACAGAGCGACTTTCAACGACGCCTCCAAAGGATGGAAATTGTCTAAAAAAGTTCCCCGGTCAGAGGCCAAGTCGTGTTAGATAACTGAGAAGGCCGCTGGAATGGCACAGGTTACAGAAGTATCCTCGAGCAGCGGATGAACAGGCAGTGTTAGAATAATGAAACCGATCTGGCGCATATGTCTCACTTCAATGCTTGCGACCGTCTTACTTGGCGGCTGCGGAACGACGCCCCCTGCGCCAGATATGGCCCCGCAACTTGCCCTTCCAGATACGACCACCATCACCCAAACAGGGGACTTGAGGATCAGCACACTGGATGTACTGACCGTCAGAGTTTTCGGGGTCGAAGAACTCAACGGGAGTTATCAGGTTGATCATCAGGGAAATGTCAAAATCCCGCTGATCGGAACTCAAAACGCCAAAGGCTACACAGCGCTGGAATTCTCTGAAAAACTGGAAGAGGAACTCGGTCGGGCTTATCTGCAGGACCCTGATGTAACGGTTTCAATCAAGGAAGGGTTGAGCCCGAGGGTCACGATAGAGGGGTCTGTAAACAGTCCGGGCGTTTATGATATCAGCGGCTCTATTTCGCTTCTGCAAGTGGTGGCCCTCGGTGGCGGGCTGAGCGAAGACGCCAATCCCGAGCGTGTCATCGTCTTTCGCCAGATTGAGGGTGAACGTCATGCCGCAGGGTTCAATCTGAAAAAGATCCGGGCCAATGAGGCAGAGGATCCAACCATATATGGAAATGATATTATCGTCGTGGATGGCTCGCGTGCCCGACAAACCTATGGGGAAGTGCTTCGTTCTATCCCTCTGCTATCCCTTTTTCTGATTTTCTGACCCTCCGGGAGTATTTATGAACGATCGCTTCGACCCTGATTATGACCCTTATCGTCAGGAACGCGCTCTATCCGGCCGGAGACCAGGCGTGGTCGATATTTATCAACCCGCGCAAACCGGCTTTGGAGAGGAGGAAGGCGGGCCTGCTGAAGACGGGTTTGACTTCTGGGGATTTCGAAAACCCTTCCGAAACATATCCGGCAGGAAGAACACTGGTGCAAAATCGTCTTCAAATACCAGATGATTATGAAGGAAAATTGCGCATTTGGGTTGTGGCACATTACAACTGGAATTCCCTGATGGATATGGCTTGGAGTGAAGGTGTGATTGAGGTGCAACCATGATTTTATTGTCATTGCTCTCTTGTTTTGGGAATGATGCACCCAAGTTTGAAACCTACAACGGTC
>CAJXMY010000080.1 GCA_913056435.1 uncultured Hyphomonadaceae bacterium
TTCTCAGGTGTTGGTTGCGGGGGCAGGATTTGAACCTGCGACCTTCAGGTTATGAGCCTGACATTTTTGGCTTCCAGTCTAGCGAATTTCCAAAAGACACCGAGACGACCTTCGCTTTCATACATTCAGATTTCTAAAAATCTCCAAACTGCCGTTTAACCCTGAGCTCCTGCTGGATCATCAGTTTTTCGGCGAATTGCATATGTTCCAGCATAACGTCCCTCGCCATCTGACCATTTCCGGCTCTCAGCGCTTTCAACACTCTCAATTGATACTCTCTTCCCTTTGACCACAGCTCACGGTTCGCCGGCTCAAACAGGCGTCTGCTGGTGGTGACCTCCGACAATGTATCGGCCATGAATCTGATTATGAAACCCAGAAGCTGGTTTTCGGACTGTTCGGCAAGCTTGGCATGAAAGGTGAGCGCAATCTCATGATGACGACGGTCTTCCTCCGCATCACCGGGTGGCTCCGCATATTGGTCTGTTATGGACTTCAGTTCATCCAGCACGTCATCAGAAAGCTTGCCAGCAAGAGAGTAGACCAAATCAGGCTCAAGCTGCTTCCTGAGCTGGTAGATGTCCTGGATTGTGAGATCCCGAAAGTAAAAATAGTTGGCAAGGAGGGCTCTCGTCCTGGCTTCGGACACCTCATGCACGAAACTGCCGCCACCAGGACCCGTGCGTGTCTTCAGCAGACCCTGGGCTTCAAGGATCCGCATCGACTCCCGGATCGTCCCCTTCGAATGGCCATAGCGCTCCATGAGTTCGGCTTCAGATGGAAGTTTGTCACCCGGACGCATGCCCTCAGCAACAACCCAATGCTTGATCGCCTCCGCCACACGCAGAGGCTTGCTGGCACGTGAGCCATCGTTCTTTTCAATCTTCATCTGCAAAGTGGCAGGCGACATGGGCTCCGGCCTTTCCTTTGTGAAGCACAGGGTTCAGGTTCATACAAATGTCACCAGAATTTGGACAGCGTGCGCGGAAAGCGCACCCTTGCGGCGGGTTGAGAGGATCGGGAAGTTCGCCTTGAGTTTCGGCAAATATACCATCTCCCCTGCGCGGTACGGTGCTTGCCAGCAGATTTGTATAGGGATGCCGCGCGCGCGCAAAGATAGAATTTGCCGCCGCCACCTCAACAACTTCGCCAAAATACATTACCGCCACCCGGTCGCAGAACGCCTCAACGACGGCAAGATCGTGAGAAATGAAGATATAGGTCAGACCAAACTCCGCCCTGAGGTCAGCAAGCAATGCCAGAATCTGTGCCTGGATAGACACATCCAGCGCAGAGACCGGTTCATCAAGAACAATGATTTCCGGGCGTGCCAGCAGGGCTCTTGCAATACTGATGCGCTGGGCTTGCCCACCGGAAAATTCGTGCGGAAAGCGCGAAAGCGCTTCAGTTGGCAATTTTACCGCGTCAAGTATTCCGGCCAGTTCAGCCTCAGCCGCGCGAGCGTCAAGGCCTCTTAGCGTTTTCAGTGGGGTCATCAGGATCTGGCGAACCGTTTTCCGAGGATTGAGACTGCCCGCCGGGTCCTGGAACACATACTGGATTATCCTGTTACGCTCCTGCGCTGACATCGTCTTGGCATCCCGTCCCCCCAATAGGATGCCGCCACTATCGGGGGCGTGAAGGCCGACCAGCATGCGCGCCAAGGTGGATTTTCCGCATCCCGATTCACCGATTATCCCAAACGCTTCGCCACGCGAGATATCTACCGACACATCTTTGACCGCGTGCAGCCTCTTCCTTGGCGCCAAAAGTGATCGTCTTGCCTGCGCAAAACTCTTTGTCAGCGCCTCTACCTTGACGACCGGTTCAACCATTTGCCGCCTCCCACTTCACGCAACGGACCTCGCGGGATGCAGAGCCGCGCAATTCTACCGCAGAGGCAGAACAGATGTCCGTGGCCATTTCACAACGCGCCGCAAAAGCGCAGCCTGCGGGAAGATCATCGGGGCGCGGCAAGCCGCCATCAATGGGCTTTGGCAGCCCGCCGCCGGCACCGATCTGCGGCGAACTTGCAAGCAACGCCCGGGTATAGGGATGCGCCGGCTGCTCGAGCACATCGCGGCTCGGCCCGCACTCGACAATTTGACCGGCATACATCACGGCGATGCGGTCGCTGATCTGCGACACAACATTCAGATCGTGCGAAATGAATATCAGCCCGACACCCTTTTGTCGCCGCAAGTCGTCCAGTATGCGCAGAACCTGTGCTTGCACGGTGACGTCAAGCGCCGTTGTCGGCTCATCCGCAATGATGATATCGGGATCATTTGCCAATGCCATCGCTATGCCGATCCGCTGCCGCATGCCGCCAGAGAGCGCATGCGGATAGGACATCATTATGTGTTCCGGATTGGCGATGCGGACATCTTCCAGAAGGGAAATTGCCCTGCGCCTGAGAACAGGCTTTGTCAGACGCGGATCGTGGGTCACCATCGCCTCGGCCAGCTGCGCGCCGACAGTAAGCAGCGGATGCAGCGTGCTCAGCGGGTCCTGAAAAATATAGGCGATCCTGCGGCCCCTCAAATCCCGCAACACGTCAAACGGTTCGGAAAAAAGGTCTCTCCCCCGGAAACCGACGGTGCCAGACGTGATCACGGCGGGCGGCGACGCCACCAGCCCGGTAATCGAGAGCGCGGTCACAGACTTGCCGGACCCGCTCTCCCCGACAATGGCAAGGCATTCACCACCGTTTAGACTGAATGAGACATCCCGGACGGCGCGAAGCGGGTTTTTGTCAACCCGGAACTCGGTGGACAGGCCTGCAACATCGAGGGTGGACTGTGTATCCACTGGTGCAGGTTGACCAGTCCGCAGGACTTGTGTGACCGGACTCGACCTTTGCAGCGTGCCTTTGGCAAGGCGTGGGTCGAGCGCATCGCGCACCCCGTCACCAAGAAGGTTTATGCCCATGACGATAACAAAGATCATAAGCCCCGGAATGACCGAGGTGTGCGGGTTTGTGATCAGCGCTGCCCGACCCTCGCCCAGCATGGATCCGAGGTCTGATTGCGGGGGTTGCGATCCAAGGCCCAGGAAGGACAAGCCGGCGGTCTCGAGGATCATCCAGCCGACAGTTGTCGAGAAAGCAACGATGATGACTGACCAGAGGTTTGGCACCACCTCGAAAAGCAGCAGCGAAATGCTGCCCCGGCCGGACAGGCGCGCCGCTGCGATATAGTCTGAGCGCGCTATGACCAGCGTCACTCCTCGCACATTTCGCGCAAAAAAGGGGATGTTGACAATGGCGACGGCGATCAGCGCATTCATAAGACCCGGGCCAAGCACCGCAACAATGGCCAGCGCCAGGAGGATATAGGGAAAGGCCATCAGAACATCCACCGACCGCATGAGCAGGTCGTCGAGCTTTCCTCCGAAAAATCCCGCGAGAATGCCAATTAACGAGCCGATGAGCGCTGCGATGAGCGCTGCTGTCAGCCCGACCGCAAGGCTGAGCCGTGTTCCCCAAAGAAGCCGCGAAAGGATGTCACGCCCGAGATGATCGGCGCCAAGAACGAACCCGTCCTCGAATGGCAGGGAGAAGCGGTCTGCCGTGCTGATGACATTGGGATCCGGCAGCCCTAGAAAGGGCGTCACAAGACACAGCCCTGTGACCATCAGAAGCAGGCCGGCCCCAAAACCCGCCAGCCGGTTACGAAGAATGCGCTTCGCAAAACGCACCATCATCTGCCAAGCCTCGGATCAAGCCAAAGCTGGGCCAGGTCGACAATGATATTGAACAGGACATAGCACGCCGCCACAAACAGAACACCGCCCTGAACAAGCATGATGTCGCGTGTCAGGATGGCGTCCACGAGCATCCGGCCTATGCCGGGCCACTGGAATACGATTTCAATGTAGACTGCGCCGGATAGAACAAATCCTGCCTGAAGGCCAAGCACTGGAAGAATCGACACGATGGCATAACGCAGCGCATGCCTTGTGATGACCCGGCGTTCGCGAACACCCTTCGCGCGCGCCGTCCGGATGAAGTCGAGACGAAGAACCTCCAGCATCGCCGAGCGGGACATTCTCGCGACAACACCTGTTGCAACCACCGCCAGCGCTGTCGCCGGCATGACGAGATGGTGCAGCAGATCCGGAAGATCACCACCGCCGTATAGGGCGTACATGCCAGATGCAGGCACCCAGCGCAGGTTCACCGCGAAATACAGGATCATCATCATGCCGAGAAAAAATGACGGAACCGAGATCCCGACAAGGACCGAGAAGGTTATCAGCTTGTCGGCAAGGCCGTACTGGCGGGTCGCCGAGATGACCCCGGCGAGGATGCCGAGGACCGAGCACATGACAAAGGCAAGCCCGGACAAAATCAATGTCGCAT
Organism: uncultured Hyphomonadaceae bacterium; assembly: GCA_913056435.1. Lineage (GTDB taxonomy): Bacteria > Pseudomonadota > Alphaproteobacteria > Caulobacterales > Hyphomonadaceae > Henriciella. The sequence continues at coordinate 4,364 of CAJXMY010000080.1, forward strand.
TGAAGCGCTCGAGTATCTCGTCGATGACGGGCCGGTTCAAAGAGAAGGATCGACCAAGATCGCCCTGAAGAAGATTGCCGAGCCAGATGAAATAGCGCTGGACCAGCGGACGGTCCAGGCCAAGTTGAGCGTTCAGGCGCGCGACATTTTCAGGGGTCGCGTACGACCCGAGTATGGCTGTTGCCGGGTCGCCGGGGATCAGGGAAAGAATGACAAAAACAATAATGGTGATCCCAATCAGAACTGGGACCGACGCTGCTGCCCGGAAAAGGATATAGCGTCCCATGAAAAAGTGACCACGCCGCGGTAAGTGTGCTGGCCATCACAGTAATGGCCAGCACTATGTTTGTTTAGTTCTTCTTTACATCCTTCAGAAGAAGGAAGAAGGACGGCTGCAGCGAGAAGTTCGCCACCTTGTCACTGGTTACGGCATTCTGCTTCCAGTTGGCGACGAAGACCCATGGAGCGTCATCCTGAACGATGGTCTGCATTTCCTTGTACAGACGCGCCCGCTCGGCCTGATCTGTAGAGGACCGTGCAGCCTCGAGAAGCTCGTCCACCTTCGGGTTAGAGTAATATCCCGAATTGAAACCGCCTTTGTCCGGCCATGCGCCGGTTCGCAGCGCCAGATACGGAAGCGTGTCCGGATCATTCGTCATCCAGGCCATTTCTGCCATGTCGGCCTTGCCTTCGAGACCAGGGTTGACCTCGCCGAGAAAGGCATTCCACTCGAAGGTCTTGATCTCGACATCAAAACCAACCGCAGCGAGATCCGCCTGGATGGCCGTGCCCATTGCCACCGGATCCAGCATTCCCGATCCGCCCTGCGTGACATAGAAGGTCAGCTTGGCGTTTGAAATGCCGGCCTCTTTAAGCAGCGACTTGGCTTTCGCCGGATCATAGGGATACGGATCGAGAGCCTCGTTATATGCCCAAGCGAAGGCAGGAGGCGTGGGGCCGGCGGCGATGGCTGCCGTACCCTCGAGAACATCTTCGACAATCGCTTTCTTGTTGATGGCATAGTTCGCCGCCTGGCGAGCCAGCTTGTTCGCAAAAGGCCCTTCCTTGGCGTTCAGGATAAGGAACCACACATGAGGTCCAGCCTGCTCGACCACCGAAAAATCACTGCCTGTGAACTTCGAAAGCGAGACCGGCGGAACTTCGACCATCATGTCGATACCACCCGACAGCATTTCGGCAACGCGTGTGTTGCCGTCTGTAATCGGGCGGAAGACAATGGCTTCGCTGCCAGCCTTGCCATCCCAATAGCTGTCGTTGCGCGAAACGACAACCGCTTCGTTGGCACGCCAGGTGTCAAATTTGAACGCACCTGATCCAACAGGATTACGACCAAACTCCTTGCCGCTTTTCTTGATTCCGGCCGGCGAGGCGATCAGCCCCGTCGGATAAGCCAGATTGGAGAGAAAAGGTGCATATGGCGCATTCAACGTGAACTCAACGGTGCTGCTATCGACCACCTTCACGCCCTCGATCGCAGAGAAGAAGAAGCTGAGCGGGAACGGACCGGTATCATGGTAGGGATGATTTTCGTCAAGCATACGGTCAAAGTTGAATTTTACCGCATCTGCATCCACCGCGGTTCCGTCATGGAACGTGACGCCGGATCGCAGCGTGAAGGTGTAGACCGTGCCGTCTGCGCTGATGTCCCAGCTTTTCGCCAGCGCCGGCTCAACCTCGAGGGTGCCGTCCTTGTAGCGGACCAACCCGTCATACATGTTCATCAGAATTCTAAAGTCATTCACCGCCGTTACCGTAGCCGGATCAAGAGATTTCGGCTCGGCAATCTGGCCCACCACAAGCACGTTGTCCGGCGTGCTTGCCGTTGCCAGCCCGGTTGTAAAGCCCAGGGACAGTGCGAACGCAACGGCCGCGATTACGGCGCGGCCAGCCGTTCTTATGATGGTCATTTCTCGACCTCCCTCAAGTGAAGTTGCATCGCTATATTTATCATGATAAATATTGATCATGATAAATGGGCAAATCAAGCTAAAAATGCGTGTCTTGAAAGTGTCTTCAAAAACTTCTATTGGCCTGCCATGACCTTTTCGCTTCTTACATTGGACCGATCCACCGGGCAGCTCGGCGGCGTTTCCGCGACCGGCAACCTTTGCGTGGGCGGGTGGGTATTGCGCGGCGACGCCCAGTGCGGGCTGTCTGCATCACAAGGAGCAGAGCCCAGCGTGTTATGGGGCGAGGACGTTCTTGCCGGCATGAAGGCAGGAGGGAACGCTTCCGAAGCGGTAAGCGAAGTGACAACGGCAGATCCGCGGCGCGAGTGGCGGCAGCTGGCGGCGCTGGACAGGAATGGCGGCGGCGGCGTCTTTAGCGGTCGCCAGAATGGCGCTTTGGTCCAGCATCTCGTTGAAGATGACCTTGTTGTTGCAGGCAACATTCTGGCGAATGACCGGGTTCTGACTCAAATGATGGACGGGTTCCACAATGGTCGCGGCGACCTCGCCGACAGGCTGCTGGCGGCACTCAGAAGCGGCGCAAAGGCGGGCGGCGACAGCCGCGGCCTGATGTCGGCCGCCATGCTGATCGTGGCGCAGGACAGGCCAACCCTGACCTTGCGCGTGGACTATGATGAAAAACCTGTTGATAAGCTGGAGTCGCTTCTGGCCCTTACGCGCGACCCTGCTTACAGCCAGTGGCTCGATGTTCTGCCCACAATCGACCGGCCACATGGGGTTGGCGCGAGCAAAAAGTCCGCCTGACCGGATATGACCGAGCGGATATCAGACCTGCTGGCCGATATATCACGCCATACTGCGCCCGGGGCGGGAGTCAGCCGGCTTCCCTTCACGCAGGAGCATCGTGCCGCGCTCGACACCATTCGCGGCTGGATGGAAAAAGCCGGCCTGACCGTAACTGTCGATGCCGCAGGCACGATGATCGGAAGGCGCGAGGGGCCACCGGGCGCGCCGGTGCTGCTGTTTGGATCGCACCAGGACTCCGTCAGAAACGGTGGCATGTTTGATGGAATCATGGGCGTGCTTTTGCCGGTGCTGGCTTTAGGTGAGTTGCGCGACATGGCTCTTCCCTTTTCGGTCGAGGTCCTTGCCTTTGCAGACGAGGAAGGGGTCCGTTTTCCCACAGCCTTGATCGGACCACGTTCACTTGCCGGGAATTTTGATCCGGCGAGCCTCGAGCTTCGCGACGCAAACGGCATCTCGATCCGGCAGGCCATGACAGACTTCGGCCTAGATCCTGACGCCATCCCCCAGCTTGACAGACGAAATCGTGCGATTATCGGCTATGTGGAAACGCATATTGAACAGGGGCCAGTCCTTGAGGCTGATGACCATCCGGTTGGCCTCGTTACATCCATTTGCGGCATTGAGCGTCACCGGCTGACATTGTGTGGCAAGCCTGGCCATGCCGGCACGGTTCCAATGGCGCTTCGCGCCGACGCCCTTGCCGGCGCCGCGGAAATGATCGTTGCGATTGAACGCCATGCTCGGGACACCGAAGGGCTTATCGCCACGGTTGGACAGATCGCCGTGGGCCCGAACGCGGTAAATGTCATCCCCGGCAATGTTGAATTTTCGCTGGAAGTGCGGTCTCCCGCTGATGAACTTCGCCGCGAATCCGCTGTCCGCATCATCAGGACATGCGCCGAAATCGCGAAAGACCGCAGCCTGGAACTAACAAGCGATTTCACTTACGAGCAGGGCGCGCAGCCCTGCGACGGGAAACTGCTGGCGGAACTTGAGGCCGCCACGCAAGCTGTGCATGGCCAGGTGCCGTCCCTGCCCTCTGGCGCCACTCACGACGCCTCGGCGATGTCCGAACTATGTCCGATGGCTATGCTTTTCGTGCGTTGCCGCGACGGCGCGAGCCACCTTCCGGAAGAATTTGCCTCTGAGGCTGACATGGAAGTGGCCCGCCGGACGCTTTCACAGCTCGTGCGCAACCTCGCTGACAAATATGGTTGATCCGGCCATAGCCACGACGCCACCCAAAAACAAAAAACCGCCATCCGGGCGGATAGCGGTGTGCGTGTTTTTCTCAGCTTTTCTCAGGTGTTGGTTGCGGGGGCAGGATTTGAGAACCTGCGACCTTCAGGTTATGAGCCTGACATTTTTGGCTTCCAGTCTAGCGAATTTCCAAAAGGCACCAG
>CAJXMY010000081.1 GCA_913056435.1 uncultured Hyphomonadaceae bacterium
AACAGCTGGATGCAGACGCCCGCGGGGTTCGCCATTGATCCCGTGACAGGCAATTTCTACGCGACCGACTGGCTTGCCGTCGTATTCAATCCCAGCTTCCCGTCCCGCTATGTACACATGATGCTCGCCGCTTTTGCGACAACAGCCGCCGTCGTCCTCGCGGCAGGGGCATGGCAGATGCTGCGCCATCGAACCTCTGAGCCCACCCGCTGGCAGACCCGCATGGCGGTTGGGACACTGGCAGTGCTGATGCCGTTGCAGATGCTGGCGGGCCACTGGTCCGGCGAGGTGGCCCATGAATATCAGCCTGCCAAAATCGCGGCGATAGAGGGTTGGTGCGAGACCCGTGCGGTGCAGGGGACGGCGATTCTTGCCTGGCCTGCAGACAATGCGTGTGGGCTCAGCTCGCTTGACATTCCCGGGACCAGCCCGCTGCTTTTCCCCAGTGCCCATGGCGAATTGAAGGGGCTGGACGCCTTTGCGGAGGACGAACGCCCGCCTATTTGGCTGGTCTTCTGGAGCTTCAGGATCATGGTCGGAGCGGGTCTGGTGATGCTGGCGCTCGGTTTCTGGGGCGTCTGGAAGTGGTGGCGTGGCAGCCTCGATCAGCCGGGTCTTTTTCACTGGCTGGCTGTGCCGTCCGGGACGCTTGGCTTCATCGCCGTCCTGACGGGCTGGATCACCGCCGAGGTCGGCCGTCAGCCCTGGACCGTCTACGGCTATTTGTCCACTGCGGACAGTCTGGCCCCGGTCACCGCGGGCGAAGTGGCGACGTCGCTGCTGGTGTTCATGGTGGTGTATGCCATCGTGTTCACGGCCGGGGCCGTTTATATGATCCGGATCGCGACGCGTGGCTTTGGCGATGAACGGCCTCCGCCGACCGGCGACCGGCGTCGTGCGCCCGGAACGCCGCTGGGTTCTGTCGACGACCCGGCGGAGCTGACCGGCGACATTGCTGCGGCAGAATAGGAGGCAATCAGATGGACCTTCCCCTGATCTGGGCCATACTCATCGCCGTCGCTGTCATGATGTATGTCCTTCTGGACGGCATGGATCTCGGTGTCGGTATGCTGAGTTTCTTCGCTGGCGACGACGATGAACGCAACATGATGTCGGCGACGATCGAACCGGTCTGGGATGGCAATGAAACCTGGCTGGTTCTGGGGGGCGGCGGTCTCTTCGCCGCTTTTCCGCTGGCCTATGCGGTGATTATGCCCGCAGTTTACCTTCCGGTTCTGGTGATGCTGGCGGCCCTGATTTTTCGCGGCGTGGCCTTCGAGTTCCGGCACAAGGCGGTCCGGCGACCAACGCGCCTGTTCTGGAACGGGGCCTTTTATGGAGGCTCTCTGGTCGCCGCCTTCAGCCAGGGCATCATCCTCGGCGCCTTTATCACCGGGTTTCAGACGGAGGGCCGCAATTTTGCCGGCGGTCCGTTTGACTGGCTGTCACCTTTTTCCCTGCTCACCGGGGTGTCGGTCACCATTGGCTATGTCTTGCTGGGCGCCTGCTGGCTGGTCCTGAAAACGGAGGGGCCGCTGCAGGCGCGGGCGCGCCAATATGCCGTGCGGGCCCTGATCGGCGTGTCGGTCTGCTTCGCGCTGGTGAGCCTTGCCACCCTGACCATCGATCCCCGGGTGACAGAGCGTTGGGGGCTCTCCGCTGACGGGCTCATAGCCGGCCGGTTGCTGGCCCTGAGCCCTCTGCCGCTCGTCGGGCTGGGACTGACCGTCTGGCTGGCCCGCGATCTTTTGAGAATAGGAAGTGCTAAAGCGGGGCCAGACTGGCGGCCTTACCTTCTGGCAGTCGGCATCTTTCTGTCGGGCTATATCGGTCTGGCGGTCAGCCTGTTTCCGTGGCTGGTGCCGTTCCAGTTCGATATCTGGGAGACCGCTGCCCGGGATAATGCGCTGGGCCTCATGCTGGTGGGGGCCGCTGTCATGCTGCCCATCATCCTGATTTACACCGCTTATGTTTATTCCCTCTTCTGGGGCAAGGTAAAACCGGGCGATGGTTATCATGCCTGAGGGCCTGTTTGAGCCAGTGCCGCCGCCCGAGGAAGACGCGCCAACCAGCAGTTTGCTGCGGCGTCTGGGCTGGTTTGCCCTTCTCGCGACATCCAGCGGAGCCTGTATTATTCTCTTGGCTTATGTCCTGCGGAGCCTGCTGTTCATAGGCTAGGCCGAGATCGCCTGCGACAGGTTCAAGCGTCGCAGACGTAACGCATTGGTGATGACCGAGACCGAGGACAGGCTCATCGCCGCGGCCGCGATCATCGGATTGAGGAGAAGGCCAAAAGCTGGATACAGAAGGCCCGCGGCAATCGGCACACCCAGGGCATTGTACCCAAAGCCAAAAACCAGGTTCTGCCGGATGTTCCGCATGGTGGCCTGGCTCAACCGGCGCGCCCGGGCAATATCAAGCAGATCGCCGCCGACCAGCGTTATGGCCGCGCTTTCCATGGCAATGTCGGTCCCGGTTCCCATGGCGATGCCAACATCGGCCTGTGCAAGGGCGGGGGCGTCGTTCACCCCATCGCCGGCCATGGCGACGCGGTGTCCGGCCGCCTGAAGGTCTTTAAGGATCTGAGACTTGTCCGCCGGAGAGACATCGGCATGGACCTCCTCAATGCCCAGCTGGCTCGCGACGGTCCGGGCCGTGGCCTCATTGTCCCCGGTCAACATGATGACTCTCAGCCCAGCAGCCCGCAGCTCGGCGAGGGCGGGCCTGGTGGTTTGCTTTATGGCATCGGCGATGCCCAGAAGGCCCGCCAGCGTGCCATCAATGGCGACGAACATGATGGTCTGCCCGGCTGCGCGGTATGGCGCCGCCTGTGCGTCCAGATCGGTCGGATCAAGGCCGGCTCGGGCCATCATCCGGGCATTGCCAATCGCCACTGCCTGGCCGGAAATGACCCCCTCAACGCCTTCTCCGGTGATCGCCTGGAATCCGGTGACCGGAGCCAGAGTGAGCCCCCGGTCCTCAGCGGCCCGCACAATGGCCGCCGCAATAGGATGTTCGCTGCCGGTTTCAAGCGACGCGGCCAGACCAATCAGCGCCTCTTCCGTCCTGTGGCCCAGCGGGGTCACCCGAACCAGGTCCGGTCGGCCACAGGTCAGCGTGCCTGTTTTGTCGACGAGGACGGTGTCCACTTTTTCGAGCACTTCCAGTGCTTCGGCGTCACGGATCAGGATCCCGGCCAGGGCGCCTTCTCCGGTTCCCACGGTGATGGAAATCGGGGTCGCCAGGCCAAGGGCACAGGGACAGGCAATGATCAGAACCGCCACGGCATTGACCAGCGCATAGGACAGGCGCGGCTCCGGCCCCAAGATCGCCCAGAGAGCAAAACTGAGCACGGCCACCCCGATCACGACAGGGACGAACCAGGCCGAGACGTGATCGGCGAGCCGCTGAATGGGCGCCCGGGAGCGCTGCGCCTGGGCGACCATATTGACGATTTGGGACAACAGCGTCTCGCGGCCAACCCGGTGCGCGACCATGATCAGCCCGCCCTGTTGATTAAGTGTTCCGCCGATGACCCGGTCGCCCTCACGCCGCAGAACCGGAAGGGGTTCCCCGCTGAACATGGACTCGTCGACATAGGACTGGCCCCGCGTAACCTCTCCATCGACCGGGATCCGGCCACCGGGTTTGACCCGCAGCCGGTCACCGGGGTGCAACTGGTCCAGTGGCACCTCTGTTTCGCGGCCATCCTCGTCCAGCCGGGCGGCCGTTGGCGGCGCGAGCTGAAGCAGCGCCCGGATAGCCCCAGAGGTGGCCCGGCGAGCCCGCAATTCAAGAACCTGGCCAAGCAGGACCAGCGTTACGATCACCGCGGCCGTCTCGAAGTACAGATGGACCCGTCCGTCATCCGTGCGAAAATCCGGCGGAAACAGACCCGGCCCCAGCGCGGCGACCACCGAGTAGGAAAAGGCGACACCGACACCCAGAGCGATCAGGGTGAACATGTTCAGATGACCGCTTTTCAGAGAGGTCCAGCCCCGCTGAAAGAAAGGCAAGGCGCACCACAAGACCACAGGTGCAGCCAAAGCCAGCTGCAGTCCATCCTGCCATGGGAGGGGGATGAGCCGGGTCAGCGAGACCCCGGGGACCATGGTGCCCATGGTCATGACGAGAAGTGGCACCGAGAAAACCAGGCTGATGACGAAGCGGCGGGTAATGTCGTCAAGCTCGCTTGTGTCATGGTCCAGCGTCGCGCTTTCCGGTTCGAGGCCCATGCCGCAGAGCGGACAGCCATTGTTCGCAATGTCGCGCACCTCAGGATGCATAGGGCAGGTCCAGACCAGTCCGGTATAGCCGTCCGGAACCTGATTAAGTGCTGCGGCCTGGTCTGGCGTCAGGGGGGAGGGTGCATGACAGGCCGGCCCGTGATCGTGGCCATGCGTTTGGGGACCACACTGGCTATGGTCTTTGTGATCTGACACGTCTCTTCTCCGCCATATGCACCCATGCGCCATCGCAGTCGACGGCGCCGTGCGCTGACCACCCGTTCCAGACATAACACATGAGCTCGGGCTTCGGCACCGGCTTTCGAGCCGGACGGATGATCACAGGGGCCCGATCAGCATAACTTCGACTGGGGTCCCGGCCTTTACGGGTATGGCTCCGGGACGACGGCGCAGCAGCCCATTGGCGGACCGGAAGGGGCTGATCAGGGAACTGTCCTGATTGGCGGCCGGCGTGACGTTGAGCCGGCCATCCGGGCCAAGATGCACGCCAGCTCTCAGAAACGCTTCGCGCGGACCATTTTCTGGCAGGTCCCGGGTCAGGGTGGCGGGCCGGGTCTCATGGCCCTTTCTCTGGGTGATCAGGGGCCGGGCGAACAGGTGAGCGCAGACCAGTGCTGAGGCCGGGTTACCCGGCAGGCCCATGACCCGCTGGTGCCCCCGGCGGGAGAACCAGCTTGGTTTGCCCGGCTTGACGGCGACTTTTTCGAACACCGCCTCAAACCCCTCGCTTGCGAAGGCGCTGCGCATGTGATCGTGATCCCCGACCGAAGCCCCGCCAATGGGCAGGAAAAGGTCGATGCCGTCGGCCTGAGCGATGTGATGCCGAATGTCGGCCTCGCTGTCGTCCGCGATCCCGAGGTCCACGGGCAGACCGCCCCAGCGCCGGACCAGAACAGACAGGGCCACCGGGTTGGAGTTGATGATTTCACCGGGGGCCAGCGTGCTGCCGGGGGCTTTGAGTTCGTTGCCATTAGCCAGCAGGCCGACACGCAGGCGCCGCCGGACCTTCACGGTGGCGTGATTGGCCGCCGCAACCAGCGCCAGCTCGGCGGCCCCAAGGGACGTCCCGGCACGCAGAAGGTGGTCCCCAAGTTTGAAATCCAGCCCGGCGGCACGAACATAACGGGCCTGATCATGACCGGACTCAAAGGTGACGATCTCGCCGTCGCGTTTGGCCTCCTCCTGGATGATGATGTGATCACTGCCTCCGGGGAGCACACCGCCGGTAAAGATCCGAACGGCCTGTCCCGGACCGACCTGTCCCGCAAATGGCAGACCGGCTGGCGCCTCGCCGATGACTCTGAGTGAGCGGCCGGCCTCGCGAACATCCTCCAGCCTGACGGCGTAGCCATCCATGGCTGAAACCGGAAGGGGCGGGCGGGAGACAAGCGCAACAACATCCTCTGCGAGAACTGCGCCGTCTGCTTCGGCAATGGGAATCTCTTCGGCAGGGGGCGCCAAGCCGTGCGTGTCCAGCAGGCTGAGCGCCTCGTCAACACTGACCAGACCACTCATGTTTCACCCTTGCGATAATCGCCTGATTTGCCGCCGGTTTTCTCAACCAGCTCGATGCCTTCGATGACCATTGCCTTGTCGATGGCTTTGAGCATGTCGTACAGGGTCAGGCAGGCGACAGAGACCGCGGTCAGCGCCTCCATCTCAACACCGGTCTGGCCGGTGGTGCGGGCGCGGGCCTCCACGCTCAGCCCGGTCGGCCCTGCCGTGATGTTCAGTTTTACCCCGCTCAGGGGCAGGGGGTGGCATAAGGGGATCAGATCTGCCGTCCGTTTGGCGGCCATAATGCCCGCCAGTTCGGCAATCGCGATCGGGTCGCCTTTTGTCGTGTCCCGCTGGCTGGCGGCAGACAGGGTCTCAGGGGCCATGCGGACAAAGCCGCGGGCGACGGCCGTGCGATGGGTGACGGCCTTGTCACCGACATCGACCATGCGGGCGCGCCCGTCCGGGCCAATATGCGTCAGGTCGCTCATGATCAGCGTTCCATCAGGCGCGGCATGAGCTCAACCAGATTACAGGGCTTGTGGCGGCTGTCGAGCTGATAGGAAATGACTTTGTCCCAACCATCTTTCACTGCGCCATTGGAGCCGGGCAGGCAGAAAATGAATGTCCCGGCCGCCAGCCCGGCCACAGCGCGGGATTGCAGGGTCGAGAGTCCGACGCTCTGGAAGCTGACCTGATGGAAAATGACGGAGAAGCCTTCAATCGTCTTGTCAAACAGAGGTGTCACCGCTTCTGGCGTGACATCCCGCCCTGTCAGCCCGGTACCACCGCTCGAAATCACGACATCAATGTCCGGGTCGGTGATCCAGCTTTGCACGCGGGCCCGGATCTGGGCCTTGTCATCCGGCACGATCTGGCGGTCCGCGACCTCATGGCCCGCGGCTTCGATCCGCTGGACCAGCGTGGCCCCCGACGTGTCGGTTTCCAGAGTTCGCGTGTCGCTGACAATCAGGACCGCGATGCGGACAGGGATGAAGGGAAGCGACTCATTGATGCCATGCATGTTCAAATGTCTCCATTACGGGCCCAGCGGGCCTGGTCCTGATAATCCTGAGCCCGGGGTTCGATCCAGTTGTCTCCCGACGGCGTGGTTTCCTTTTTCCAGAAAACGGCCTCAGTTTTGAGATAATCCATCAGAAAGTCGGCGGCTTCGAACGCATCACGGCGATGTCGAGCGGCCGTCGCAACGAAGACGATGGTCTCGCCCGGCGCCATATCCCCGATCCTGTGGATCACGCTCAGCGCGGTCAGGGGCCACCGGTCCATTGCCTGATCTGCTGCGGCTGTCATGCCACGTTCGGTCAGCGGAGAATAGGCCTGCAGATGCAGGCAGGTGACGTCCCCTCCATTACCGCCTCTGCGGACCCGGCCGGAAAAGCTGACAATGGCGCCCGCATCATCGACCCGCGCCTCAAATGCCTGCAGGGCCTCGCAGGCACAGAGTCCTGTTTCCCGCAATTCGATCATCAGCCGCCTCCCACCGGCGGCAGGAAGGCAATGCGGTCCTGATCGCTGACTGGATGGGGCTCGGAAACGATGTCATCATTTACTGCAATGCGAATGGTCGGATCATCGAGCAGATCGCCAAGCGTCCAGATCTGTGACAGCCATTGTCTCAGCTCGTGGGTATCGCGCACGGTTCCGGGCAGGCTTAGCATCTGTTCAGCCGGGAAGACGCTGTCCGTGAGGCGTCCGAAAAAGGATAGGCGCGCCATCTCAGCCCCCCGTGACGGACATATGGCGTGGCAGGGCGGGTGCGGCGCCACGTCTGGAGATGTCAAAGTGATGCCGCTCCGGCTTGAGCCGGAGTGCCCGGTCAAGAGCGGCGTCCAGCGCGGCGTCCGGATCCGGACTGTCCCGAAGCGCGGCGCGCAGGTCGACATGGTCGTCCTGGCCGAGGCACATATAGATGCGGCCTGTGCAGGTCACCCGAACCCGGTTGCAGCCGGCACAGAAATTCTGGGTCAGCGGTGTAATGAATCCGAGGCGCCCGCCTGTCTCTGCGATGCGGACATAATGCGAGGGGCCGGCACTCGTGTCCGTTTGTGGCAGGTCTTCGAGCTGCCAGTGGCTTTCCAGCCGGTCGCGGATCATGGGCAAAGGAATATACTGATCGAGACGATCTTCGCCAATCGTCCCAAGAGGCATGACTTCGATCAGGGTCATGTCCATGCCGCGCTCATGGGCCCATTGGATCATCTCGGGCAGGGTGTCGGCATTCTGATGGCGCAGGACGACGGTATTCAGTTTGATCTGCAATCCGGCGGCCAGAGCCACCTCGATGCCGCGCAGAACCGGAGCCAGGGCACCACGACGGGTGATCTCGGCGAACCGGTCGGGGTCGAGGGTGTCGAGAGAGACGTTGATCCGGCGGACCCCATGCTGCACCAGCATCTTGGCCCGGGTGGCGAGCAGGGTCGCATTGGTTGTCAGGGTCAGTTCGTCGAGGCCTCGGCCCAGATGGCGCGACAGACGGCCCAGAAGCGGATCCAGATCTTTGCGGACCAGGGGTTCACCGCCGGTAATCCGGACCTTGCGGACGCCCCGACGGATAAAGGCTGACGCAATCCGGTCCAGTTCATCAACTGACAGCAGGTCCGCCTTGGGCAGAAAGGTCATCTTCTCTGACATGCAGTAGGTGCAGCGCAGGTCACACCGGTCCGTAACCGACAGGCGAAGTTAATTTACCGATCGCCCGAAGCGATCCACCAGAGGTGGGGGCGGGGATGAAGC
>CAJXMY010000082.1 GCA_913056435.1 uncultured Hyphomonadaceae bacterium
TAGGAGTCTTTGAGAATCGCCAGATAAGCTCTCATGACTGTTCCTCCTTCACGATGTCCAGAAACGCTTCTTCCAGCGTCAATTCGCGACGCTTCATGCTGACAATGCTCACGCCCGCCACCCGCAGCGCGAACACGTCGTCGACGAGCGGTGCGCCGTAGGCAAATTGCCCGTTGATGCCGTCGTTGTCGGAAAGCGTGGCCTGGACGGTACCGCTGGCCTCGACCAGGTCGGCGTCACGGATCAGCAGCCGCTTGGCCAGCGACGCCAACCCCAGGGACCATTGGAAACAGACCAGCGCGGGGATCAGCCTCGAATCGGACCCTCCCTTCGATATGGAGCGGGATGGCTTTGTCCTTAGCAACGGCGCCGGTTGCCTGGTGCTCGAGGAACTCGAGCATGCCAAGCGCCGCGGCGCCCGGATCATCGGGGAAGGGGCCAATCTCGGCATGACGCAAGCCGCGCGGGTCGCCTTCGCCTTGAGGGGAGGCCGGGTCAACACCGATGCCATCGACAACTCAGCCGGTGTGGACAGCTCGGATCAGGAGGTAAATATCAAGATCCTTTGCCTCGAAGCCATACGACAAGGCACGCTCGTCGCCTCCAACCGGGATGACCTTCTGGCCAGCATGACAGACGAGGTGGCCGCACACGTTCTCAAACACAATTATGATCAAACCCACGCGCTGAGCCTAGCCGAGACTCAGGCGCCCATGGACCATGATGCTTACGAACGCCTGATGTGCCTTCTGGAGTCCCGGGATCGTCTTGACCGGGATGTGGAGGGCTTGCCGGGCACAGCGCAGATGCAGGAACGTCAGGACAATGGTCAGTTCCTGACCCGTCCCGAAATCGCCGTGCTCATGGCCTGGAGCAAAATCACCTTGTTTGATGATCTCATCGCGTCATCGGTTCCCGACGACCCGTTCTTCGCAGACGCCCTTATGGCCTATTTTCCTGCCCCCATCTGCCACCAGAGCGAGGCTCTCACAACCCACCCCTTGAAGCGAGAAATCATTGCAACGATCCTGTCGAATAAAAGCATTGACCTTGGCGGTCCTGTCCTCGTGATGCGCTTGACAGAGGAATGCAACGCCTCGCCCGGGCAAGTTGTCAAAGCCCTAGAGACAGCGGGTGCCTTGATTGGTCGTGAACAGCTCGAAGATGCCATCAATCACCTGGACAATCACATTGCAACAGAGGTTCAGCTTCATCTCAAACAGACCCTGGCCTCCGGCACTGCCGCTCTGGCCGCCACGCTTCTGAACGGTCCGGAAATGGACCGGGTCGGCGACGTGATTCTGAAATATGAGGCCGGATTCAGGCGTCTGCGCAGCCACCTCCCCGACTGCCTCACCCCCCAGCACTTGGAGGACCTTGAAAAGGCCAAACAGCTCCATGCCGCCCAGGGGGTCCCGAGTTCCCTCTCGGTCGACCTCGCAGACCTGGCCGTGTATGCAAACCTCCCAGCCCTGGCCGAAATAGCGACGAAGGCCCAGGCCACTCTCGAAGATGTTTTCGGGGCTTTCGAGACGACCGGTGCCGCGCTGGGAACAGAGGACCTGAGCCGCATCGCGACAGCGGTTCTGCCGGGCATGGGCACCTGGGACAGACGGGCAACCCGCCGCTTGATCCGTGAACTCGACGACCTTCAATTACGTGCAACGCGCCATGCCTTGCAAGCCGGCGGAGCCCAGATGTGGCTTACGAAAATGGACCCCGTGCTAAGGTCCATCCGGACCGAAATCGAGACCTATACCACTCGCCAACCGGGCTTCTCGCAACTCGCCCTCGCGGCGGACACTATTCGAGCCGCCATGAACAGCGAACGCTGACATCGTTCCTCTTATTCAAAAAAGGCAGACCCGCCGAACGGGGACATGTCCGGCGGGCCCTACTGACCAATTCCGCAGGCTGGGTGGGGGGACGCACGCGGAGGTCAGATCCTATACTTGATACCAAGGACAATATTCAAATCTTATCCCTGTTAAGAACTAAATATTCTCTATGTTTTGATTCCCACAAATGAATTCAGCACTTATTTATTGATATTATTAAATTCTCGGCCCAAGTCAACAAGTTCTGATCCAAGTTTTCCATTTGAAGACAGAAGTACAGATATCCATTTCGTCGACGGCCCCTGTGCCAGCAGAATCATCAATAAAACGGTAAGTGGTGCGGACAAAAACATCCCCGGGATCCCCCAGACTGCACCCCACACAGCAAGAGACAATAATACAACTAAAGAAGAAAGATTGAGGCTGTCGCCCATGACGCGTGGCTGAACGAAGTTCCCAATGCTGAACTGCCAGAAGCTAACCCCCGCAAAAACGAGACCCGTAAAAACGTAGCTGCCGAGCTCCGGTCCACCGGGAACCCACACAGGGATATCGGGCTGGACCAGCGCGAAAAGGGGTGGCAGCAAGGACGCGACGATCGAGCCGACCGTCGGAATATAATTGAGAATAAAGATGAGCGCCGACAGGAACACCGCGTTCTCGACGCCCAGCAGCAGGAGGGTCACATAGGTGAGCGCCGTTGTCAGGGCGCTGATCAGGGTCTGGGTCCAGAGATAGGTTTCGATGCTCCGGCGGGCATCCTCTCCCAGTTCCCGAACATGTTTCCTTTGGTCTTCATCCGTAAAGATCCGATCAAGCTTTTGGCTCCAGCTGGCCTGCGCCACGAATAGGAACCCGACATAAATGAGGATCAGCACAAGATCGCCGGTCAGGCTGCTGGTCGCGTTCGCAATCAGCGCAAAGAAACGCTGTCCGGCTTCGTTGAAAATCAACTCATTCAGCGTCGGCGCGTCTTCTATGCGGATCAGGCCATAGACCGTGGCTATGAGGTCATTGATCTTGTCTTCGTAGCCCCCGGCTTGCCCCCCAAGACGGGCCACACCACCCGCCAGGAGCACAATGAAGCCGATAAAACCCACCACAACCGTCATAATGGCCAGACACCGCAGGAAATTGAGACCCAGAACCGGCAGACGAGCCTGCAAGGCCCGAGCGAAACCCTCGATGATCAGGAACAGGAAAACGGCCAATGCGAACGGCGCCAAGATGGCGCGGCCAAAGTACAGAGCCGCTACGATTACCCCGGTGGCAATGATCCAGTTCGCGCTGACGGGCATGACCTTTGGCATGGATGGCCTCCACTCTCAAAATCCCAGAGAGGGCCCCGCCCCCTGCCAATGTCAAGAGACAGGCCGGCTAGTTGATGTCCTTGTCGTCCGGCGCCGCGCGGGGAACAAAGGCCGGGTGCAGCGGTGTGGCCGGGACACCTTCATCCGCAAGTGCTTCGCGTTCCTCCGCTGTTGTCTCGCCCCAGATCGGACGGTGTTCGATATCGCCATAATGCATGGCGCGGGCCTCGTGGGCAAAACCGTCACTGACATAGTCGAAGTTTTCCGCCACATGCTGACGTGCCTTTGCTGCCAGTCGTCCAAACACCTTTTCCGGGTCTGGCCCGGAAGTCTTCTTCGTCCCGGACACTGAAGGCGCCATAACCTGTTTGACCACATGGGTTCCATCACACTGTGGGCATTGAAGCTGACCGGCTTCCGCCTGTTTGTCAAAGGCTTGAGAGCCCGCGAACCAGGCGTCGAAGCAGGCGTCACACTCCTCGCAGGTCAGGGCGTATCGGATCATTCAGAGGCCTCTACAACATCCGGTCAAGCTGGCCTTTGCGCTCAAGGGCCAGCAAATCGTCACATCCCCCGATATGGGTGTCACCAATGAAAATCTGAGGGAAAGTCCTGGCACCTGAAGCGCGTGTCACCATCTCCTGCTTCCGAGCCGGGTCCATTCCGGCATCAATCTGTTCAATCTCGACCGGCTTGGTCTCCAGCACAGCGAGGGCCCGCGTGCAGTAGGGGCAGAATTGACGCGTATAGATTGTGACTTTTTGCATGCTGAAAATCCTTTCACCCGGCACCTCGCTTATATGGTGACATCATACGCCCTGACAACGCGGGCCAGCATGAGAAGATTGATCTTTTGGGCCCCTGCCTGTCTGAGGGCCCGACAGCAAGCCCGTGCGGTCGCCCCTGTTGTCATCACATCATCTATCAAGGTAATGCGGCGCCCCTCTATGCTGGAGCGATGACGAGGACGCACCGCAAAGGCACCCGCCACATTCCGCCGTCTTTGACGCAGCGTTTTTCCGGCCTGGCTGGGCGTGTGCCGCCAACGGACCAGACCGTCCACGAGCAACGACCGTCCGGTTTGTCGGCTGCCGCCCTGCGCCAGCCAGGCCGACTGGTTAAATCCCCGCCGGACTAGCCGCCTATAGTGCAGTGGCACCGGGACCAAATAGTCGGTCGACTCAAGCATATCGCGTCCGGCATGGACCATCCAGCGGCACAGGATCTCCAGGCCCTCGCGCCGTCCGCCATGTTTCAAATTCAGCACGATAGGCCGAGACACCTCGTCATAAAGGACAGCCGCTCGTGCCTCATCCCAAGGCGGCGGTTTTGCCAAACAGGCCGGACACACAGCGTCAGGAGACCAGACAGCCTCGAGTGGGCGCGCGCACAGCCGGCAGCCTGCCTGCAGAAAAATCAGGCGCGCCAGTTCCTCGGGGGCCACGCCAGGCCCCTGGCCGCCGCGGTCTCCACTGACCAGAGACCTCGAAGGCCATACCCATTCGACGAGGGAGTGCAGTCCGCCCTTTGCGGATTGTCTGAGCCAGTGCATATCCACCATCATGACGACACCCTCAGGTCATATTCTTTTTGATCGGGCTCAGCTTGCACGGCATCGAGATCGTGCGGCGCGTACCTTTCAAGATTATGCTGTGCTCAAGCAGCGCGAGTCGACTGAATTATTGGACAGGCTGCAGGACGTCTCCCGACAGTTTGATGTCGCGCTTGACCTTGGCTGCCATGATGGGACCGCCGCACTGGGCTTGCTCAAGAGCGGGCAAGTCCAGACGGTTATCGGCCTCGAACGCTCGGCGGCCCTTGCCCAGAAAGCACGGGGGTCAGGGGTACCTACGGTTCAAGGGGACGAGGAAGCCTTGCCCTTTTCACCCTCAAGCTTTGACCTTGTAACCAGCATACTTTCCCTCCACTGGATCAATGACCTGCCGGGCAGCCTGATCCAGCTGCGACGGTGCCTGAAGCCTGACGGCTTATTCCTTGGCTGCCTTTTTGGTGGCGGCACCCTGTCTGAATTGCGCGTCAGCCTCCTCGAAGCGGAAACAGAGCTGACCGGCGGCGCCGCAGCCCGGCTGTCACCCCTTCCCGGCCTTCAGGATATGGCAGGCCTGCTCCAGCGGGCTGGCTTTGCACTGCCTGTCGTCGACCGAGAGGCAGTGACGATACGTTATGGTGACCCTCTCCAGCTGATCGCGGACCTGAAAGGAACGGGTGAGCAAACCGCCTTTGCGCGCCAGCCGGGCACTCCTCGCCGCCCGCTTTCGGCCGGGTTGATATCTCGAATGTGTGAGATTTACCGTGACCGGTTCAGCGATCCGGATGGAAAAGTCCGAGCCAGTTTTGAAATCATCTGGCTGTCTGGCTGGGCTCCGTCACCCAGTCAACCCAAGCCTCTCAAACCCGGCACACCAAGCCAGAGTTTGGCCGATGCGGTACGAGGTCGCAGAACGTCCTAAGCTGCCAAAACGAGCTTACAGTGCTCGTTCAGACTAGGACGGGCAATCGCAACGCTCTTCAGCCCGGGCAGCTCAGACCGGAGTCGATCCGCGACCCAGACACAGATTCGTTCCAGCGTGGGAACCTCAAGACCGCCAATGTCGTTCAGGAGCTTGTGATCCAGCTCCGCGGCCACGCCGTTCAGAATCGCGGACAGTTCTGCGAAGTCCTGCACCCACTCCAAACCCGGCTGAACACGCCCCGACACGGTGGCCTCAAGACGAAAGGAATGTCCGTGGACATTTCGGTAGGCGTGCCCTTCAGGCTGGTCCCCCATGAAGTGCGCCGCTTCAAAACTCACCGCATGGGTGATTTCAAAGCACTGGCCATCAACGCTCAGGGAAGACCGATCAGTTTGTGTGTCTGTAAGCTCAGTCGCCATTGAGGATGCTTCATGCAGTAAGCGGCGGCGGCCGCGATGTTTCGGGTCGCCGACGTATCATCTTTGGGCTGCAGGAAAAAGTGCCTGAACTGCAGCTGTTCGAATTTATTAGGTTGGGCTGTGTCTTCATCCTGAGGATAGACCAGTTTCAGCTCATCCCCAATCACCTGCTTCAAGGCGGCATTGGCTTTCGGGCTCACACAGATCCAGTCCAACCCCCTGGGGGCGCTGATCGTTCCATTTGTTTCCACACCAACTTCGAAAGACAATGCTTTCAGCGCCGCAATGGCAGGTTCATCAAGCTGCAAAAGGGGCTCGCCGCCTGTGCAGATCACGTAGGGCCTACCACCTTCTGGCGCCCCGGCCGTCCAGACATTATGAACATGACGGGCAAGGGCATCCGGCCCCTTGAATTTTCCGCCCTGAGGGCCGTCCGTTCCGACGAAATCCGTGTCGCAAAATTTACACACAGCCGAGGGCCTGTCGGGCTCAAGGCCGGTCCACAAATTACATCCCGCAAATCTGAGAAAAACGGCGGCACGCCCGGTTTGCGCGCCCTCGCCCTGCAGGGTCACATAGGCCTCTTTGACACTGTAGACTTTCACGCAGCGAGATCGCCCTTCCACTTGCGATAGCCGGACGCACGTAGCTCGCACGCCGGACAGGATCCACAACCATACCCCCAAACATGACGGCAGCTGCGTTCGCCGAGATAGCAGGTATGCGTGCTTTCAACAATAAGATCCACGAGGCCGTTACCTCCAAGGTCGAAAGCCATTTCCCAGGTTTCAGCTTTGTCCAGCCACATCAGCGGCGTATCAATCACGAAGGGCCGGTCCATGCCTCGGCGCAATGCCAGTTCCTGAGCGTTAAGGGTACTCCGCCGGCAATCCGGATAGCCGGAATAATCTGTTTCGCACATGCCGCCGACGAGGATTGAAATGTCCCGTCGCCAGGCCAACGCCGCCGCGAAGGTCAGCATCATGAGATTTCGACCGGGCACAAATGTTGATGGCAGACCCGACTCGTCCGTTACAATTTCCAATTCACGGGTCAGGCTGGTCTCACTGACCTGTCCGAAGCCCTTAAGATCACAGACATGATCCGCCCCGAGGCGCTCGGCCCAAACCGGGGAAAGATCGGCAAGTCCCTTGCGCACGGTCGTCCGGCAGTCGAGTTCGACCGTATGCCTCTGACCATAGTCGAAACCGATCGTTTCGACCCGATGGTACCGATTGAGGGCATAAGCGAGGCAAACGGTTGAATCTTGACCCCCTGAAAACAGCACCAGAGCCGCACTTTGGGACATGCTTTCTTCCTCCACTCGCACTTGGCCTTCTGCCATTTCGAAGCTGACCTGTTCCCTCCCAGGTCGCGGTGCCTCACCCCCACAGCTCAGGCCTTCCTTGGACCGACACCATGCGTCTCTGCCCAAAAGGGTGCAAGCCCCACCCTCGCGTCAGGTCATGGGGTTGCTCCAGCTGCCTGAATTGTATTCAAAAGCACCCCCATTCGCCTATTTTATTTCCTGAATCGGCGTTTTCGCCTGTTTCTCACCCTGGCTTTCGCACAGCGGTCTGAATGCCCCCGGTTTCCCACCAGCATATCTCAGATCACACCTGTCCCCCTGCCCTACCAATTTTGATCAGAAACAATATCTCTTAATCCGGTTGCAAAGGGACGACTGACGATGAAACACATAACCCCCCTGCTTTTGGCCGGTGCGCTGTCAGCAGCATGTGCTGGTAAGGCTCCCCCACCCGCTGCCGAGGAAGACGGATCCCTCCTTTCAAGTTCAGGGGTTCGCCTTGTGCCGGTTGCCGCAGGACTCGAATTCCCCTGGGCCATGGCCGAATTGCCCGATGGCACGCTTTTGGTGACAGAACGCGAGGGTCGATTGCGCAGGATCACTTCATCCGGCCTGGTCGCGGAGCCTGTCTCAGGTCTCCCGGAGGATGTCCTTATTGACGGCCAGGGCGGATTGTTAGGCCTCGCACTGGCCCCCGATTTTGCGGTCAGTCGGGCGCTCTTTCTGAGCTATTCGAGACAAGACGGGGACACCAACACCACCGCCGTTGTCCGCGGAATCCTGACCCCTGATGCGACGGCCCTGACCGACGTGACGCACATCTTTGACGGTGCGCCCCGTGAGACCACCTATCATTATGGTGGTCGTCTTGCTTTTCTTGATGACGGATCTCTGATCGTTACGCTTGGCGACGGCTATCGTTACATGGATGAAGCGCAGAACCCCTCCAACCGTCATGGCGCCATCGCAAGGATCTGGCCAGATGGCAGCATTCCGGAGGACAATCCCTTCATATCCGGTGGAGGGGACCCGGCTGTGTACTCCTATGGCCACAGAAACGTGCAAGGGCTGGTCTTTGACTAGCCTCGACAACTGCTCTGGGCCCATGAACATTGCCACAAAGGGAGAGAAACACTCAACCTTC
>CAJXMY010000083.1 GCA_913056435.1 uncultured Hyphomonadaceae bacterium
ATAGGCTTGCAAAGCTCTACGAAGAAGGTCTTGGCCTGCCGGTTAATCTGACGGAGGCCCGCTTCTGGACGGAACGTGCAGCTATGGGCGGAAATTCCATGGCCATGCATGATATGGCTGTCTTTTTCGCGGAAGGCGAGGGCGGGCCGCAATCCTACGCTGCTGCGGCACGGTGGTTCCGGCAGGCTGGAGAACTTGGTGTGGTCGACAGCCAGTTCAATCTGGCCGTGCTGTATGAAAACGGTTTGGGCGTCCCCCCAGATATCATGGAAGCGCTCTTCTGGTTCTCCGTCGCCGCGGCCAGCGGGGACCTGAGTGCTGAACAGGAGGTGGCTCGTCTGTCGAACCTGATTGGCCCGGAGCTTTCGACTACTATTGCCGATCGGGTGTTTCTTTGGGAGGTCGAACCGTCCGACGCTGAGGCTCATGGATATTTCGGACCGCAGCTTTGGGAGGACAGTCAGCGTCAGCAGCTCGAAGCAATTCAGCGGGCGCTCACGAGTCTGGGTTATGCCGCAGGTGCTGATGATGGGATCATGGGGCCCAGCACCCGTGGTGCTATTATGTCCTTTCAATCAGAGATGAACCTGACAACAAACGGAGAGGTGACACCTGAATTGATCTCGGCGCTCAATGGAGACCCTCGGACTCGGCTTTAGCTAAGCTGAGGTCTTGTGGTTCGGGACGGATATCGTCCCCGGATGAAGAGTATGAGGATGATCATGGCTGTACCTGCAATGGACAGGGCATGAAGTTCCAGGCGGAACCATGTGTTTACAACGATACCGGACAGGCCCCACACTAGGGCCACGAAATACCAAAGACTTCTGCTGACGAATTGGGAGAAGCCCACGGCCAGACCCGCTGCTGGCAGCATAACGGTCCAGAATGAGAGCCAGACATGGTCCGTGGGTTGAAAATCCATCAACGCCCGCAGGACAGGGGGGAGGCTGATCCCGACGGCGACGGTTAACCATCCGGACAGAAGCCCGACCAACAGGCATAAAACAAGGCGATTGGCGGTTTGATTAAAGCCGCCGGCGCGATCCAGAATCCAGGCGGCCCACCAGGCACTGGCGAGCAGGGGCCCGAGAATCAAGGCATTCAGGGTCACTGATCCCACCATTTGAGCGGCGATCATCCAGACGACATTCCCCGTGCCGGCGAGCGCCAGAGGCAACGCCAGCGCATCACTGAGGTGATTTGGCCGGATCACCGCTTTAACCGCGTAAACGAGATAGGCGAGGAAGATCATACCCCAGATGGCAAAAAAGATACCCGGTGGAAGTTCCGGTGGGATCCCGTCTTTGAGGGCACGTGTTCCAATGTCCTGTCCCAGTCCCAGCTGCGGCAGAATGGGAATGGAAAACTGAAGCAAGGCGATCGGGAAGAGGCTGAGACGCGCGAGCATGATCATGGATCAATTCTGGCAGACCAACCGGGCTTAGACCAGTCCCGTCGATGCGGCGGGTTCGATTTTGTTTGCAAGGAGGGATTCCAAAGTTTCAAGATTATCTGCTTCTGCAGTCGGTTTATCCCACCGGATCCGGTGAATTCGCGGAAACCTCAGAGCCAGGCCCGACTTGTGCCGGGATGAACGCTGGAGCCCCTCAAAGGCGAGCTCGACCACCAGCCCCTCGGCTTCGGTCGCCAGCACCGCACGAACAGGGCCAAATCGCTCTGTTGTGTGGTTCCGGACGAACTTATCCATTTGCCTTAACTCCTCGTCGGTAAAACCGGAATAGGCTTTTCCAATGGGGGTTAGGGCTCGTCCCTCAGTCGTCGTCCGCCACACGCCAAAGGTGAAATCTGAATAGTAGCTGGATCGTCGACCATGTCCGCGCTGCGCGTAAATCAGGACGGCATCGATCAGGAACGGATCGCGTTTCCATTTGTACCAGTAGCCCTTCGGGCGACCCGGGAGATAGGGGCTGTCCCATTTTTTGAGCATCACACCTTCGATCTCCGGGAGAGGCGGATGGTTCCGTTGTTTGTCCAGCATTTCCAGATCGGTGATCTCTATCAGGGGTGACAGCCCTATCCCGGGTGAGCCATGCCTTTCCAGAAAGGTTTCCAGACGCCTCCTGCGGTCCCGGAAGGGGGCTGTTCTCAGATCCATCTGACCTTCGATCAGAAGATCATAGGCCAGAATAAAGGCTGGGTAAGCTTTCAGAAGTCGGGTGCTGACGGTTTTTCTGTTCAGGCGTTTCTGCAGGGCACTGAAAGGCGCGACGCCGTTCGTCTCGGTCTTGATCAGAAGCTCGCCGTCTACTGTGCCATCGAAGTTCAGGCTTTCGAGCACGTCCGGGAAACCATGTGAGATGTCGTCACCGGTGCGCGTGTAGAGCCTCCGCGTCTGACCTTCCGCGACGGCTTGAACACGGATGCCGTCATATTTCCACTCCGCTGCGAACTCCGGAAGAGTCACAGCGCTTTCCAAAACGCCTTGGCTGTCGTCTGTTCGCGCGGCCCTCGGGATCAAGGCGTGGGCCAGCATGACAGGGCGGAACGGCGCGGCAATGTCTGGTGTGGGGCGCCCCGCGGTGCCCTCAAGCCAGTCGAATAGCGTTGTGTAGGGCGACTGCAGGCCATGCCAGATTTCCTCAATATCATTGGGTTGGACGTGCCCGAATTCCGCGAGCGCGCGCTTAGCCATCCGGGATGAGACCCCAACGCGCAGCCCACCAGTGGCGAGTTTGAGCAAAGCCCACCGCCCTTTCGGATCCAGAACGTCCAGCCATTCTGACAAAAGCGTTTTGGCCTCTTTGCGGGTTGCAGCGCTGAGTCCCTCAATGACTGAAGAGAGTTCAGGACCCGGCCCCTGGTTCACCCGGTGGGGCCAGAGCAGGCTCACAGTCTCGGCAAGATCTCCGACATAGTCGTATGAGAGGCGGAATAAGATCGGGTCGGTTTGGTCCTCAATGAGTTCCCGGATCAGTGATGCCTTCACGTGGCGCAGTTTCAGCTCGCCCGTCAGCGCGGCAAGACCCCAGCCGCGTTCGGGGTCTGGCTGATCCCTGAACCAGCCCCTGAGCAGTGCCAGTTTGCCACTGCGAGCCGGGGTCAGCAGCAGCCTTTCCAGCAAGGATGCGAAGGCGTCCATGCTTCGCGATATGCGCCGGTCTCACCGGCAGGTCAAATGCAGCGGACAAAGATCCATTTTACCGAGGGGTCTGGGTGGGGAATCAGCTGTCCGGGGGTTTACCGGACTCCAGAGTGGTTCGGGTTCTTAGAAGAGGCACATTGGCGTCAGCTTTGAGGCTCGGCAAACGCTGCCGAACCGTCCGAACCAGATCCAGATCAAGGTCAGCAAGGATGATTCCCGGTTCTGTGCCTTGCGACTCGGCGAGGATCTCTCCCCAGGGTGAAATAATCAGGGCGTGACCGAAAGTTTCCCGCCCGTCCTGATGCAGCCCTCCTTGGGCGGGCGCTAGAACAAAAGCGCCCGTCTCTATGGCGCGAGCGCGCAACAGGACATGCCAGTGAGCTTTTCCTGTCAGCCGGGTAAAGGCTGACGGAACGCATATCAGATCCGCTCCGGCCTGAGCGAGGCGGCGATAGAGATAAGGGAATCGCAAATCGTAGCATATTGAGAGGCCTATTTTGGCGCGGTCCGTCTCGGCGAGGACGATTTTATCTCCCGGACAGTAAGCTTGGGACTCCTCGTAAGTCTGGCCATCACCGACCTCCACATCAAACATGTGGATCTTATCGTAACGAGCCAGAATGTTGCCGCATGGGTCAATCAGAAAAGACCTGTTCGCGGCCCGCGGATCCGTTTCGTGGCGAACGGGAAGTGATCCTATGAGCAGCCAGACTTGGCGCTCCAACGCCAGGTCCTGGAAGGCGGCGAGGGCGGGGTCCTCGCCTTCGTGGACAATCTGATGTCTGGATTGTCCCGGCCGAATGTCCAGCAGGCTGGTCATTTCCGGAGTGGTGACCAGGTGGGCACCCTGTTCGCAGGCGCGAGTGATCAGGGCGCAGGCCCTGGAGATGTTTTCGTCGACCTGTGTTCCCGATCGCATCTGAAGGCACGCGGCCCGCAGCAGTGCCATGATATGTTTCCTTCCAAGCGAATGGCTCTCAACTTTTGCCTGCACTTGTCCGCCACAGCAAGCTTTCAAAGAAGGCCCGGTCGACCGAAAATGTGGCCGACAGACGGGGTGATCGTGTCGCCGCGTCAGGACTGGTCCTTTCGCCCCGTCCTCCCTATAGTCACATTTATGAAAATGACTGCCATCGGGAGGCGCCAAATGAAAGAATATCTCCAGTTTTACATCAATGGTGAATGGGTGGACCCCGTTGAACCGCGGACGCTTGAAGTTGAGAATCCTGCCACGGAGGAATCCTTTGCGGTGATCTCTCTGGGGTCCAAGGCCGACGTCGAGAAGGCGGTTGCGGCGGCAAAGGCCGCCTTTCCATCATTTTCGCAGACCAGCATCGACTATCGCGCTGAGCTGCTCGATAAGATCACAGCGGGCATTCAGGCGCGTATGGGCGACATGGCAGAAGCCATTTCTGACGAAATGGGTGCCCCCATGTGGCTGGCCAACGCGGCACAAGTCCCGGCAGGTATGGGACATTTTGCGACCACGGCACAAATCCTGAGAAACTACGAGTTCGAAGAGGTTCGAAACGGGACCTTGCTGCGCAAAGAGCCAATTGGGGTTTGCGGGTTCATCACGCCATGGAACTGGCCTCTGAACCAGATTGCCTGCAAGGTGGCCCCGGCGATCGCGGCGGGTTGCACCATGGTGCTGAAGCCATCGGAGATTTCGCCGCTGAACGCGCTGATTTTTACAGAAATCATGCATGAGGCGGGGGTTCCGCCGGGGGTCTTTAATCTGGTCAATGGCGATGGACCGGGTGTCGGGGCGGAGCTGTCCTCGCATCCAGACATCGAAATGGTCAGCTTTACAGGGTCAACCCGGGCGGGGGTTCTGGTGGCACAGGCCGCGGCGCCAACGGTGAAGCGCGTGGCCCAGGAACTTGGTGGCAAATCCCCAAATATTGTTCTGCCAAGCGCGGATTTGCAGCAGGCCGTCTCAAGCGGCGTTATGGCGATGATGACCAATACGGGTCAGTCCTGTAATGCCCCGTCAAGGATGTTTGTCCCGCGAGACCGGAATGACGAGGCTATGAAGATTGCGGCGGCAACAGCTGAGCAGGTCAAGGTCGCCATGCCGCGCGAAGCGGAACGGGGCGCGATGGGACCGATCTCGAACGGCAACCAGTATCAGAAAGTTCAGGACCTGATTCAGGCCGGAATCGATGAGGGGGCAACCCTGCTCGCGGGCGGCACTGGACGGCCCGAGGGGCTGAATCGGGGTTACTTTGCCCGACCAACTGTTTTCGGCAACGTCACCAATGACATGACCATTGCCCGGGAGGAGATTTTCGGGCCGGTCCTCGTCATGATCCCCTATGATGATGTCGAGGATGCTGTCAGCATGGCCAATGATACTGAATACGGTCTGGCCGGCTATGTTCAGGGCCCCGTGGAAGAGGCCGCCCAGATCGCCCGGCGGATTCGCGCAGGCCAGGTCCAGATCAACGGAAAGGGGCCGGATTTCACGGCGCCCTTTGGGGGCTACAAGCAGTCTGGAAATGGCCGCGAATGGGGGGATTATGGCTTTGAGGAATTCCTCGAAATCAAGGCCGTCATGGGTGCAGACGCGGCCTGATTGAGGGTCGCTGCCAGATATCGAAAGCCCCCGGTCTTACCGGGGGCTTTCTTGCATCTGGGGACGGTCGGTCTCGACGCCTGAGAGGGGACGGACCGGATCCAGCCGGGTGCAGTTGTGGAGGTGCCAGCTGATCCGCCACGCATGGTAGCTGGTGCGGTGGAGCCAGCGCATCGTGTCGAACCTGTCTTTGGCCTGTTCGGCGGTCAGGCACCCCGTCGATACCTCCGCAATGCCCTGGTCCCGGAGATGGAAGCGGTCCTGGCGGAAGCGCTGCCGGAGATCATCGAAGCCGGCCACGTCGCCCGCGCTGGCGAGACCGTCCGACAGGGTGGCAATCTGCGCATGCAGGGCGCGAAGGTGGCCAGAGAAGTGCTGCGCCAGAGCCGCCGATGACAGATGCGGCGGATGGTCGAGCCGAACCTTCAGGCGATGCAGGTGATCAATGGCATGCAGGACCGATTGCAGCCTGTGGTTGGCGGAAGTGTTCGCTTCGGTATCGATCCGGCGGGCGAAGTCGAGCGTGAGGGCGATCTGGTGATCACTTCGGGCCAGCGTCTGGGGATCAGGTCGGTCGAGGGCCGCAACCCTGTCCAGCTGGCCGATCATCAGCAGACCCAGGTGCTGGATCATGGCTGTGGCGGCATCTGTGGCCGCATTCCCGTCGCGCAGCAGGGTTGGATCCAGAAGGCGGTCGAGGTCGCCTTCGGGATCCGGGACAAGGCGCTCCATCAAAAGGATGAACTGGGAGGTGAAGCAGAGGACGACGACGACACCGACCATGTTGAAGCCGGTGTGAAAGGCGACGAGGGCGAGTTGCGCATTGCCTGGTCGGGTGATGTCGATCAGCCTGTCGACCAGGACGGCATAGGGACTCAGAAGGACCAGGGCGAGAAGGCCGGTCAGGAGATTGTACACGATATGGGCATAGCCTGTGCGGCGTGTTGTGGTGGCGCCGCCCAGCGTGGCCAGAAAGGCGGTTGCTGTGGTCCCGATGTCCATCCCGATGACCATGGCTGCCGCCTGCGGAAAGGACAGGGTTCCGGTTCCCAGAGCGACCAGAGCCGCCGCCACGCCGGCACTTGAGGACTGGGTCACCAGCGTGATGAGCATACCAATGACCACCATTTGCAGACGACCGGACCAGCTGTCGCCCGGGAAGTGGTCGGGCGTCACATGATCCTGCCAGGCGGACATGCCCTGTTGCAGGACATCGATGCCCATGAAGATCAGGCTGAAGCCGGCCAGAGCCCACCCGGCATGGGCCCATTTTCGGGTTCCGAACAGTTTCAGAAGCGCCCCGGCCAGTGCCAGCGGCAGCACCACACTTCCGAGATTGAGCTTGAAGCCAATCAGGGCCACGATCCAGCCGGTCATGGTCGTGCCGATATTGGCGCCGAAGATGATGCCCAGGGCCTGATGAAAGCCGAGCAGGCCGGCCGACACGAATCCCACCGCCATGACGGTTGTGGCGCTTGAGGACTGGATCAGCGCGGTCGAGAGCGCGCCGGTCAGAACACCGGAGGCCGGGCTTCGGGTTGAGCGGATCAGATAGGCCCGCAGGGCGTCGCCGGTCATGCCACGCAGGCCATCGGTCATGACCTGCATCCCGATCAGAAACAGGCCGAGCCCCCCGAGAACTGTCAGGCCAGCGCTCATGAGGGTGATCTTACGCCCGGGAGGGCCGCGACGTCCATCCTCACGCGGACCGATGCCGCAAGGGTGGGGCCGTCACCCCCTGCGGCGGATCGCCGTGGCCTTGTTGTGTTCGGTTCAGTTCAAGTGTGATAAGATCAAAAGGCAATGGTGCTTCGGGGGTTTGTTGAGATGAGACGTCCATCCTTATTGCCAGCCGTGTTCGCAGGCCTCCTCTTCTGGCTCGGCGCCTGCGCCGGGGCGACACCCTATCAGGCCGCGGTCGAGAGCACCTATGGTTATAAAAGCCAGCAGATTGAAACGGACCGCTGGTCCGTCACCTTTGCCGGCAACAGCCTGACGCAGCGCGAGACCGTGGAGACCTATCTGCTGTACCGGGCCGCGGAACTGACAGACCAGCAGGGCTTTGACCACTTCAAGGTGGTGACCCGGGAGACCGAGGCCAGCCGGCGGGTGATTCAGACGGGCTTCTCCTATGACCCCTACTATGATGGCTTTGCCTGTCGCTATCGATTCTACGGTCGGGCGGGTCTGCTGCGACGGGACCCGTTCCTGCGGCACCGACGTCTGGCTTTTCGACGGTATGATCCGTTTTACGATCCCTTTTTCGATCCCTTCCTCGAGCCGGGCTACGATGTCCACGAAATTATCCGGTATGAGGCATCCGCGGAGATCGTCATGGGACGGGGCGAGGCGCCCGGGGATGAGGCCTATTTCTCGGCCGATGAGGTGCTGGCCAATCTGGCCGGGCAGATTATTCGTCCAGACCCCGCAATATAGAAAAGCCCGCCGCATGGCGGGCTTTCAAAGGCTTCCAGGCTGATCGTGTTAGCGGGGGGCCATGCGGATCGCCCCGTCGAGACGGACATCTTCGCCATTGAAATAGCCGTTTCGGCACATTTCGACGGCCAGTGACGCATATTCATCAGGATTCCCCAGACGCGCCGGGTTTGGCACCTGGGCACCGAGGGCCTGCTTCACATTATCAGGTGCGCCCTGCAGCAGGGGCGTGTCGAAGATTCCGGGCAGGATGGTGTTGACCCGGATCAGTTCCCGCGACAGGTCTCGCGCAATTGGCAGGGTCATGCCGACTACGCCCCCTTTAGAGGCGGAATAGGAGGCCTGGCCGCTCTGTCCGTCTTCC
>CAJXMY010000084.1 GCA_913056435.1 uncultured Hyphomonadaceae bacterium
GCTCCCCACGCGCCTCCAGTTTCCAGGCATTGTCGGGAACCACGCCAGCCCGACCACCGGTCAGGCCGAGATCCCAGCGTTGGCCAAATCCGAAATGACGAGCCGTCTCTGCCAGCTTCTCGATGCCCATTCGTCGGGCGATTTCGTAGAAATAGACGTCACAAGAGCCCTTTATAGCGGCGTGCATATTCACCGAGCCGTGGCCCTGACGTCGCCAGCAGTGCCAGGTATTGTTCCCGAAATGATACCGGCCATTGCAGTGAACGCGCTCTTCGGGGTCTATGATTCCGGCTTCAAGGGCCGCCGTT
Source organism: uncultured Hyphomonadaceae bacterium (assembly GCA_913056435.1). Classification (GTDB taxonomy): domain Bacteria; phylum Pseudomonadota; class Alphaproteobacteria; order Caulobacterales; family Hyphomonadaceae; genus Henriciella. The sequence continues at coordinate 309 of CAJXMY010000084.1, forward strand.
GCGACCACCATTTTGAAAGTCGACCCCGGCGGGTAGGTCCCGTCATAGGCTTTGTGGTAGAGCGGATACCGATCACTGAACCGGAGCTGATCATAATCGGCCTGCGAGATTCCGTTGACGAAATCATTGGGGTCGAAAGCGGGTGTCGACACAAAGGCCAGTAAATCACCGCTGTCGATATCCAGCACCACAGCCGCGCCGCTTTCGCCTCCGAACCGGTCGATGGCGAATTTCTGGAGGTTTGCGTCAACGGTCAGATAGAGGTCGCGTCCGGGCTCCGGGGCGAGATCGTCACTGGGCAATTCTCGAATAATTCGCCCCGCGGCATTTGTTTCCAGGCGTCGAAATCCCGGCTTCCCGCGTAAATACGGCTCAGCGCGCAATTCGATCCCGGATCGCCCGGCGCGCATGTCCCGATGCTTCAGCAGTGTCGCCACATCGCCATAAATATCGTGGAAGGCCCTCAACAAGGAGGCCTCATCGGGGTGGGCGAGAAAAAAGTCTTGCCGGAGCTGACGCGACAGCCGAATACCCGCAAACTCTCTGGCCAGCGCTTCATCAAGCTTGCGATCCCGATAGGCATTCAGTGTCGTGAAAGACTCGTTGAAAATGTAATCATTGCTGGCTCGCGAGACATAGCCGAGCACATGCGCGAAATCGCGCCCGCGAGGGTATGACCGAGTCGATGCCATTTCGACGAGCACACCGGGCAGCTGTGGCGCGCGCAGGGACATGCGGGCGAAGTCCTCATAGGACAACTCTCGGGCCACAATCACAGGCTGGAAAGCAGCCTGGCGACGCGCCTGGGCCAGAACCCGCTCCTGGCGCTCCGGGGAGAGCTCGATATGATGCGCAATATCGCGCAAGACGGCGGCAAGGTCGCCCGCCTGCTCCGGAACAATCGACACCCGTCCAGCTTGACGGTGAGCGGCGAGCGGGACTCCGAACCGGTCAAGGATCTGACCTCTCTGGGGGGGCGCCAGTTCAAGCTTCACGCTGTTGTCCGCCGCAGCCAGTTGGTATTTTTCCCGGTTGAGGATCTGTAACTGGAACAGACGGGCGATCAGGCCACCGAACAGAGCCGCGCCCCCGCCCGCCGCCATCAGGGCGCGGCGCGTGAACATCGGGTCAACCTGTCGGCTGGCTGTCATAGCCCACCTCCGCCATCAAGTCCCGGAGCGCGGCCAAGGTCAAAGAGGGGTCCGATAATGGCTTGCAAAACAGCCGTTGTGATCAAGGCCGACAACAGTGGCTGAACCCTTTCCGGATGACCCGAAACGAGGCTTGCGAGGCTCCAGACGAAGATGAACCCGATCAGCAAAAGGACAATGGGCAGCCCCAGAACAATGCCCTGTGATCTTTCACTGTCGAACATCTGATACAGGAAACTTGAGGTCCCATAGGTCAGCAGATTGATAAGCGCAAAACTGCCCAGGGGCGCCGTCGCCGCGATATCCTGCGCAAAACCGAAGCCGATCAGGAGACCAAGCGGCCCGAACCCAAACCCGCTGCGTCCCCAGCCAACGGCGGCAACCAGAGCCGCATAGGGCCAGGCCAGCGCCAGCCCCTGCATCATGATGGGCGTGAGTCCGGTCAGACCGATCAGGACCACCAGTCCAGACCCCACTCCAAGTCGCATCGGCAGGGACGCCTGACGCCACCAGTCTGCGAGGGGACGCAGAGGGCGCATCAGGGCCGTCACTGCCCGCGCTCCCCGGCAGACAGAAAGCCGATTTCACCAACTGACCCGTCCTCGTCTGCCTCCGGCGCGGCAACAGTTGGGGTCCCGGTCAGCCTGACATAGCCGAGCTGCCCCCCACGCATGGCCAGATCGACCCGAACACGGTCCCCTTCCGGATAGGCTGTGCCCACAACCAAACCACGCGGGAACAAGCCGCCTTCGCCCGATGTCAGGATCCGTTCGCCCGGGATGAAATCACCCTCTTCCGGCTGATCGGTCAGACGCCCGGAGCCGTCCCGCCCCCCAAACAGGATCCCCCTCAAACCACTGGACTCACCCATCACCGGCACGCGGCTGTTGAAATCAGTTATTTTCAGAATGCGCGAGGACCGCTGTCCGGCCTGAACAACCCGCCCGACGAGTCCGCGATCGTTGGAAGCATAGAACCCGATCTCGACACCATGCAATCGTCCCGCATTGGCGAGGAAGGCCTCCGCGAAAGGACCGTTGGACTCCGCCATGATACGGGCGGTCACTTCTGTACCACGAGGTTCGCCCTGCATGTTGAGGATTTCCTCATAAGCCTCAAGGCGCTCCGCCATTGAGAGCGCCATGGCCTCATATTGCGACAGCTCCCGGACACGCGCTTCCAGGTCCGCAATACGCTGGTCCTTGGCCGAACGGCCTGCGACGCGTTCCAGTGGGGTCGGGCGGGTCATGTGGAAGAGCTGATCTGACGCCGCATTGCGCACGGGATCGATGGTGCCCCGCAAGCGCGGCGATGTCTGGATCAGGAGCAAACCAATCAGGACCGCCAGAGCGATAAAGAAACCATATCGCCTGAGCGGGCGTCGCCTGTATCCCTTGCCGGAATAGCGATTCATGCGCGCTATCCTTCCATCAGCGGGTCCGGTGTCCAGGCCCTCGTCTCGGCATCGTCAAACCTCAGGCGACAGGACGTTCTTCATCCGTGAAATGTTTTCCAGTACGAATCCACACCCATTCGCCACGCAACGCAACGGGTCTTCTGCGATCATCACCGGCAGGCGGGCCTGTTCCCTCAACACCACGTCCAGATTTCGGAGCAGCGCACCCCCTCCTGTGAGCACAATCCCTCGATCAACAATATCTGCGGCGAGTTCCGGTGGCATGGCCTCCAGAGCGATGCGGACGGCCTCGACAATTTCATTGACCGGGTCTGAAAGCGCTTCGGCCATCATGCGTTCGGTGATCTCAACCTCGTTGGGAACCCCGTCGCCAATCGCCCGCCCCCGGACGGTGACGGTCATGCCGTCGCCGTTTTCGGGAGCCATGGCGGTTCCGATTTGTTTCTTGATTCTTTCTGCGGACATCTCGCCCACCAGCATCCCCTGATTCTTCCGCAGATAGCTCATGATGGCCTCGTCCATCTTGTCGCCCCCCACCCGAACCGAGCGCGAATACACCTGCCCGCCCAGCGAAAGCACAGCAACTTCGGTCGTCCCCCCGCCAATATCGACAACCATGGAGCCTGCCGGCTCTTCAATCGGCAAGCCAGCCCCGATGGCCGCCGCGAGAGGCTCATCGATGAGTTCCACCTGGCGCGCACCGGCTGCCAGCGCGGATTGATGAATGGCCCGGCGTTCCACATTCGTTGCGGAGCTTGGCACGCAGATGATAATCAGGGGGGAGACGAACGCCCGCCGATTGTGAACCTTGCGGATGAAATGCTTGATCATTTCTTCCGCCACTTCAAAGTCCGCGATCACACCGTCCCGCATCGGCCGGATCGCTTCCATGTTCAGCGGCGTCTTGCCGAGCATCTTCTTGGCGTCATCGCCCACGGCGTAAACCATCTTTCGGCCGCCCTGATTCATATAGGCGACCACCGAAGGCTCATCGAGCTGAATGCCCTGCCCCTTGACGTAGACCAGCGTGTTCGCTGTCCCGAGATCTATCGCCATATCTGTAGAGAGTATTCCGAGGAGGCCGCCAATCATGGTAGTGTCGCTTCTTGATGCGGGCACTCACTGCAAGTGCCCGGATTGTTTAACAACCAGCCCATTACCCTCATGCCGTTGACAGTCCATTAACGCAAGGGGGTTTCCTCAGAAAGTGCGTACGGAGAGTACACCTTTATTAGGCCCGGAACCCTCTGAAACCGTGTCCTTTTCCACAAAGAGCGGCCCACCGAATCCAAACGGAACGGAGCGTTTGGGTTTCGACTCAGGCGGCCACCCGCTTCAACCGTCGCGCCTCAAGCTTGTTCAGGGCGTTGATGTACGCCTTGGCGCTGGCCACCAGTGTGTCCGGATCCGACGCGCGCCCCATCGCCATAATGCCTTCGCCCTTCAGCCGGACACTGACTTCAGCCTGTGCATCGGTTCCGCCGGTCACAGCATGGACCTGAAACAGGTCGAGCTTGCTCGTATGGGGAACAATGACGCGAATAGCGTTGAACACCGCATCCACCGGTCCGTTGCCCTCGCAGCTGGCCTCGTGGGGTGTTCCGTCGACCTCCACTTTGAGATCTGCGGACTGGGGCCCCTCCGATCCTGCCACCACCCGCAGGCTCTTGAAAGTGATCCGCTCGCCAAGCGCCGAGAGCTGATCATCGACCAGGGCAAGGATATCATCATCAAAAATATGCTTCTTCCGGTCGGCGAGCGCCTTGAACCGCTTAAAGGCGGCATTCAGGCTGTCCTTATCAAGCTCATACCCCAAGGAAATCAGCTTGTCGTTGAACGCATGGCGCCCGGACAACTTGCCCAGAACGAGGCTTGTCTTGGACACGCCGACGTCCTCCGGCTTCATGATCTCATAGGTTTCGGCGTTTTTCAGCATCCCATCCTGATGGATGCCACTTTCATGCGCAAAGGCATTCTTGCCCACAATCGCTTTATTATACTGCACCGGAAAACCGGTGATCCGGCTGACCATCAGACTCGCAGATGAGAGTTTCCGCGTATCGACCTTCGTCGAATAGGGCAGGCTGTCATGGCGGACATTCAGAGCCATGACGATTTCCTCCAGAGCCGCATTACCGGCCCGCTCGCCCAAACCGTTGATCGTGCACTCGACCTGGCGGGCGCCGTTGCTGACACCAGCAAGAGAATTGGCGACGGCGAGACCAAGATCATTATGGCAGTGTGTCGACCAAATGACCTTGTCACTATTGGGAATCGTTTCACGAAGAGACCGGATCAGGCGACCATATTCCTCGGGATGGGAGTAGCCGACCGTGTCCGGGATATTGATGGTGGTGGCTCCGGCAACAATGGCGGCATCAATGCACTTGCACAGAAAATCAAACTCTGTCCGTGTCGCATCCTCCGCACTCCACTCCACATCGTCCACCAGATTGCGCGCCTGGGCGACAGAACGTCCTACGGCCTCCAGAACGGCATTCGGTCCCATCTGAAGCTTGTGCTTCATGTGCACCGGACTGGTCGAAATGAAGGTGTGTATCCTCGGCCGGGCCGCCTCACGCACCGCCTCGCCGCACCGGTCGATATCACCGGGGGTGGATCGGGCGAGACCGCAGATCACGCTGTCACGGGACCGCCTGGCAATATCGCGAACCGCTTCAAAATCGCCCACAGATGAGGCCGGAAACCCCGCTTCAATGACGTTCACGCCCATCGATTCCAGAAGCTCTGCCAGGTTGAGCTTTTCAGCATGGGTCATGGACGCGCCGGGAGACTGCTCGCCGTCGCGCATGGTGGTGTCGAAAATGACGATGTCTGATGTATCAGTCTGGATGGTCATGGGTCGGATCCGGTCAATGTAGGAGAGGTGTGTTGGACAATCCCCTGACCGGGCGTCACGACCTAAAGCGCGACAGCCCCCGGCCAGGGGCCGGTAAGCAGTAGGGGAAGCTCAAGCAGACTGGGCATAAAGTTGCACATTCGGGTTTCATGTGACCTTCAACGGGCAGTGTCAACCGTCTGAGCGTCATCTCCAGACAAAATTTCCCCTTTCCGTCGCCTGAGACGAACGAACAGGGCCCCCGCAACAAAAATGGCGACCGCGGACAAAGCCGCCAGAGCCGCCAAGACGGTCCGCCCGCCGAGCGCGGACTGGATGGCCTGCGCGCCAAACGCGACCAGGAGAATTTTCGGAAGACTTCCAAAGGCGAGACCGGTCAGATAGGCCAAAAACGGCGCGCGCATCGCCCCGAAAACCATGTTCACCATCAGAAAGGGACCGGCGGGCACATTTCGGACGATGGTGCTCGCGGCCAGCGCATTTTTCGAAATGAAACTGATAAGCCGTTTCAGGCGGCGGTTGGTGAGGCGTTGCAGCAGACCCTGACCGGAGACCCATCCCAGCCCGTAGGTCAGCGCACCGGACATCAAAGTGGCCGCCCACCCCCAGACGGCGCCCCAGACGGGCCCGAAGGCAAGAACGCCGATGCCCAGAAGAAGAAACTGAGGGGCTGCCAGAAGCGCCCCAAGGCAGAAGATGCCGCCCAGAAGAAGCGGCGCCAGAGGTGTCCCAGACACCTCGCTCAGAGTCTCTGAGAGCCTTTGTCCAAGGTGTTCGGCCTCCATCACACCGCTGAACCGGGCGACACCGAAAACAACCAGAACCAGACCGAGAACACCCAGAGCCAGCCATGCCCGCCGGCCTGCCCCTGCCTTGTCAGACTGATCCCGCTCACCATCCATCCCCTTCCCTGCGACGTTGCCGGGATCAGGTCAAGCAATCAGCCCAACCGCGCGAGCGGCTATGCACCAGTGACAGGACGGGTGAGGAGGTGTCAGGCATCGGCGAGCATGGCTTCACTCATCTCCCAAAGCCGCATCGCCTTGTCCTCATCGGTGATCCATTCCCGGGCATGCGCCCAGCGCGGGCTGTCGGCCGTGCCGAGGATCGCTATGTCACAATCCTCGCAATACTCGCCCCCTCGCCCCTCCAGGACAGACGCGGTCGCCGCCCATGTCGCCGTCGCCGCCCCCTGCTCGGGCGTCTTGAACATTGCCTGCACCGCCGGCGGAATGGTGCCATCCGGATTTTTCCAGCCAAGGACCGCCATCTCCTCATCTGTCAGGTGTCGCTGCAAGGGCGTGAAAATCCCTCCAGGATGGACACTGAACGCAGTGATGCCATGGCCATCCCACAGGCGGTCGGCGCCGAGCGCAAAGAGAGCATCCGCCGATTTCGCCTGACCATAAGCCTGCCATTTCTCATAGGGGTGGTCCCTGAAATGTGGGTCATCCCAGTGAACGTCGCTGAGAATGTGCGCGGTGGAGGACAGGCTGACAAGACGGGCCCCCTCGGCCCTTTGAAGGGCCCCGAAAAGCCCCATCGCCAGCGCCATGTGCCCGAGATGATTGACACCAAACTGCCGTTCCCAGCCGGGACCAACGCGCCCCTCAGGACAGGCCATGATACCCGCATTGTTGATCAGGATGTGCAGCGCACGTCCGGAGCCGCAATAGTCCTCCGAGAAAGACCGGACACTGCCAAGATCTGCCAGATCCATGGCCCGGACCTCAATCGTATCAGAAATCTCGGCAAGCGCCGCCCGGGCCACATCTGGACGACGCGCCGGCACCGTTACATGTGCCCCCGCACCATGCAGCGCGCGCACCATTTCGATCCCGATGCCGCTATATCCCCCCGTCACGATCACGTTTCGGCCGGTCAGATCGTGGCCGTCCACCACCTCACGCGCGGTTGTCTTCGCTCCAAAGCCAGACCCCAGAGGCTTCTGATTGTTCGCTGCCATGTCGCTTCCTCCTTTTGCAGGCCATCTTGCGACGCCAGCCCGGGATGTCAATGACGTCATGACATTTTATGTTGAAAGTGTCAGATTTCTCCAGCCCGGGTTCCCGGGCTCGGGAGCTGAAGACGGATCTGTGCACCAACGCTCGACAGATTGCCGCCACATTCCTATCTACTCTGAAGGCACGCGGTCTCGGAGGTCTGCCCATGGCGCTCAAACTTCTCAGCCTTGTGATCAGTTCCATCCTGCTGGGCCTGACCGCCAGTGCACAGTTCGGACCGGCGCGGGAAACGCCGCTCAGCGCAGATGAGATTTATGCCGACCGGGCCATGCAGGATGCGGCCGCACTGAGCAGCGGACGCCCGGGAGACGTCATCAGCGCAGACGATGGCATTGACCTCGCTCAGGCGGAGATCTGGTTTCAACGGGCCAAAGACAGATATGCAGGTCTGTGCGATGACCGTAGCCAGCCCCGCGATGTCTGGGCCCGTAATTGTTACAAGCTCGCCAACATGTACAGACGGGGACAGGGGACT
>CAJXMY010000085.1 GCA_913056435.1 uncultured Hyphomonadaceae bacterium
CAGGCAGAAGGCCCAGTCCGGCTTCCACGCACATATTCGCGATTGCGGGCCACCACCGATAGATCGTTTGCTTGGATGCTTTGGCCTCGCGCGCCACTTGGTCTACGCTGAATTTGCGCCAGCCGCGTTCAACCAGTTCTTGTCGGGTCGCTTCGAGAATAGCAGCTCTTGACTGATCGCGTCTCCGGGAAGATTTACCGGTGTTTTCGGCTGGTTCTGTCATTTGCCTGCTTTCCTGCCTGCTATATTGCTGACATTTGTACGGTCCGTTTGAATTTTTCCGTTGCAACCGTCAACCGCTATTTTCTAGAAGAACGAAACACCAGAAGGAGTTCAGTGTGCATACACCGGAAGACTTGAAACAGGGTTATCGTCGGTTTCGAAATGGCGCCTTTCACCAGAGAGCCATGCTTTATGAAAAATTGGGTGACGGGCAAAATCCGGACATCATGATTGTGGCCTGCTGTGATAGCCGGGCGGAGCCCGCTGAGATTTTTGATGCGGCACCTGGTCAGCTCTTTGTCGTGCGGAATGTGGCCAATCTCGTTCCGCCTTTTGAAGAAACTCCCGGGCAACATGGCGTAAGTGCTGCCTTGGAATTCGCCGTGACTGCTCTTCGGGTTAAGCATATTGTCGTCATGGGCCACGGGAGTTGTGGAGGTGTCTCGGCCTCTCTCTCCGCGGCGGAGAAAGAACCGGTTGGCCAGTTTATCGCGCCATGGGTGTCTATTCTGGATGCCAGCCGCGACGCAGTCCTGGCCACCGGTCCTGATGATCCTCAAACGGCACTGGAACATGCCGGCATTGGCCAGTCCTTAGACAATCTGATGTCGTTTCCCTTTATTCGGGATGCTGTCAATGCCGGTGAGCTGTCTCTTCACGGCGCATGGTTTGCAATTGGAAAGGGCGAGCTGCATTGGCGGGACGGCCAGACGGGGGCCTTCGAGGTGATCAGCTAGCCGGCAGCCCGTTCGACGGATTTTGAGATTAGTTCTCGAGCTTTTTCGACGCCGAACCAGCCATCGATCCGGGTCCATTTGCCGGTTTCCAGATCTTTGTAATGTTCGAAGAAATGCCCGATCTTATCGATCAGTGTTTGAGGCAGATCGTGATAGGTTGCGATCTTGTCGTAATAAGCTGTCAATTTCGGGTGCGGCACAGCCAGAATTTTTTCATCTGCTCCGCCATCATCCGTCATCATAAGGACGCCTACCGGACGGGCGCGTACCACGCTGCCAGGCACGAGGGGCCGGTTGCCGACCACCATGACATCAATGGGGTCGCCATCGAGGCTGAGCGTATGTGGCACAAATCCGTAATTACAGGGGTATCGCATCTCGGTGTACAAATAACGATCGACGAACATGGCGCCTGAGGCCTTGTCGATCTCATATTTGATCGGATCGCCGCCGAGCGGCACTTCTATGACGACATTCAAGTCGTCCGGCGGATTCTTGCCGGAGGAGATCTTATCAAGGTCCATTTCATTATGTCCTAACTATGTAGATTTGGCGCCGCCTTTGCGGTGGCCTCGGCCTTTTGCTCTGCGTCACCATTTAGCTTGGCGATCGTCGCGCCAAATGCTTTAAATCGAGATAGTTTTCTAGAGGGAGAGTGCAAATGAAACACGTCTTGTACATCTCATGCATGCTTTTTGGGCTTTTGTGGGTGCGGGCTGAAGCGATTGCCGACGTCCCGCCAGATCTGATGGTTTGCCCATCCATTGAAGATCCCGGGGACCGCCTCGCCTGTTTTGACGAGGCCATGCTGGGCCTGACGGCGTCTTCATCCGACACGATGCCAGAAGAGCGTACGCCAGAGGGACCGCGTACCGCCGATGCAGACGCGACTGAGGATCGCGGTCTGCTTCCCAGCTGGTTTCCAAAGGTCAACAGGCCCAACCCGTCTGGCGATGACGCCGTGGAGGATCCCGACAGCTACGACACCAAAATTGTAAAAATCGTGACGAATAATTTGGGCCGGTACTTCTTCACCACGGAGGAGGGGTTTGTCTGGCGGCAGATTGAACTGAGGCGGGTTTATACGCCGAGGTCCTTGCCAGCGGATGCAGTCATCCTGCAGGGCGCAATGGGCTCTACACGACTGAAGATTTTGTCGACCGGGCGCAGTTATCTTGTTGAGCGGGTTCAATGAACCCGGTCTTATCCGGTGAGGCTATAGTTGAAGCTGATGGATATTCGAGCCTCTTCAGAGGTATTCGTCATCACCTCGTGGCGAAGCCAGCTCTCCCACATTAAAACATCGCCGGCTTTGGGGGTCATATACTGAAATCGTTGTCGTCTCGCCGGCGCACCTGGCGACAGAGGTGGGGCTGCCATCATAAGGCCGAGACGTGGATCCTCGAACCTGATTGCTCCCGCACCCTCTGGCATCGTGATGTAACAGGTGCCTGAAATGATGCTGTTTGGATGAATATGTCCGGAATGGTTACCGCCCTCTCCCAGAATATTGATCCAAAGACTGTCGCAAACCAGACGCCCCGAACCCAGCTGCCAGCAGACTGCCCTCGCAAAATCCTCGGCTGATTTATCGAGGACTTTTATGAGGTCCGAGAAGGCCGGGGCCCGATGCGGCAGGTCGTTGAGCGAGGCGTAAGATGTATAGCCCGGATACCCCTTCTCTTCGCACCAGTCTCGGCCAGCCTGATCGCCATCCTCGACCATCCAGCAGGCCTCCTCTAGCATGCCTGGCTGCAGAGAGGCCGGCAAATGACTGGTCTGGATCAGCGTTTCGAAAAGGGGGCTAATGTGGGAGGATGATGGCATGAGGGGACGAGTTTCCGGATAGGTTTTGAGGTCATGTATCAGATCTTCGCGATAGCAGCCTTTTTACACTGGTCCAACAGCATGACCTAAGGTTGTGTTTGACCCCACCGGCGGTGCACCTTATCGCCAATGTCCAGCGTCGAGAAGGAATGTTCCATGTCACCGCAGCCTGCGGCTGATGGGCCTCAGCTTTCACCCCTTGCGAGGACCCAGCTTGTCGCTTTGGCGTTATGCGGTGCTGTTGTGACAGCCAATGCCTACTATATCCACCCGATTGTCGCTCCGGTCGCTGATACGTTCGGTGTATCCGATGCCCTGATTGGGATCGTCCCGGCCATGAATCAGATGGCCTTGGCCCTGGGTATCTTCTTTCTGTTACCGCTTGGCGACAGAGTATCGAACCAGACGCTGGTGCGGGTGACTGTTGCGGGTCAGTTGGGCGCGGTTGCGATGATGGCACTTGCCCAGCAATTCTGGCTTTTTGTGATCGGATCCTCGTTTCTGGGTTTTTTCACGATAGCGCCCTATTTGCTGCCAGCCTTCGTCTCCAACCGGGTTGACCCAGGTCAGCTGGGTTATGCCACGGCCATTCTTACCACGGGCATTATCGGTGGTATCCTGCTTGCCCGAGTGGGAGCAGGACTGATTGGTGAATTTATCGGGTGGCGCGCCGTCTACGCCGTTGCCGCCCTTCTGATGCTGGCAATATGCTTCCTTCTGCCTCGGGTGATGACCTCTCAGGGGGAGGAACAGAGTGCTGAACCGTGTCCTGAAGAAAGCTATTTTGAGCTTTTACAGTCCATGTGCCCCCTTATTGTGCGGGAACCGGACATTCTTGTTGCCGGTGCCATACAAGGCCTGAACTTTGGTATTTTTCTGTCTGTATGGCTTGGTCTGGGCCTTTACCTCACGAGCTCAGAAATGGGGTATGGTGTCGACACGGTGGGCTATCTGGCGGCGGTGACAATCGTCTCCTTGGTGACCACGCCGCGTCTCGGCCGGCTTGCTGATCGGATTGGGGCGCGCCGTGGACGGGTGTATCTTGCCAGCCTGCAAGTTGGGGCCACGGGGCTTTTCGTCTTGTTTGGCCATAGTTTGGGGTTGTTGATCATTCCCCTTATGATCACCAATCTGCTGGGGCCGGTAATCGATATAACCGGCCGTATGACATTCCTGAGCAAGGATGCAGGTATTCGGACGCGCTTGATGACCATTTATATCGTCATCATGTTTCTCGGAGGCGGGGCGGCCAGCTGGGCCGGCACCCTGGCTTATGATCTGGCGGGTTGGTCAGGGAATGCTGGCCTCGCGATTATAATGGCGCTGACCATGTTCCTTCTGGCACTTTGGGATCATATTCGGCACAAGGGCTCGCTTTCATCAGGCCATTCGGCGGGGATCTGAGCTTGAAGGACCGGTGTTAGCCGTCCCCTGACTTACATCTGCATGGTCCAGCCCTCAACGCCCATTGCGGCCTGCCGAATCGCTTCAGAGAGCGTGGGGTGGGCGTGGCTTGTCCGTGCAATGTCTTCTGACGCCGCGCCGAATTCCATCGCAACGCAGAGTTCACCGATCATTTCGCCGACGCCGACGCCGATCAGATGAGCTCCAAGCACTCTGTCAGTTTTTGCATCGGCCAAGATTTTTACAAAACCATCTGTTTGATGGTTGGTCCGGGCTCTGGAATTGGCCTGGAAAGGAAACTTGCCTTTTTTGTATGGGATGCCTTCGTTTTTGAGCTGATCTTCGGTACGTCCAACCCATGCGATTTCCGGAAGGGTGTAAACGACGCTTGGGATAAGGCCCCAATCGACATGGCCAGCTTTGCCGGCGATTATTTCGGCAACGGCGGCGCCATCGTCTTCTGCTTTATGAGCCAGCATGGGGCCGGCAATACAATCACCGATAGCCCATACCCCGTCGGTGACCTGAAACTGACCGTTTTGGGTTTGGATGACACCGCGCGGATCGGTCTGCCCCCCGATGTTCTCCAGACCGAGACCGTCTGTGTATGGCCGGCGGCCGACGGCGACGACGACAATATCGGCATCGAGTGTTTCCGGTTTTCCCCCTTTGGCGGGCTCAAGGTTAAGTTTAAGTTTCGTCTTTAGCTTCTCAACAGAGGTGACCTTTGTTGAAAGTTTGAACGTCAAGCCTTGTTTCCGAAGAATGCGTTGTGCCTCTTTCGCAACTTCCGCGTCGGCGCCAGGCAGGATCCGGTCCAAATATTCAACAACCGTGACCTCCGCGCCCAAGCGAGACCAGACGCACCCCAGTTCCAGACCAATAACGCCCGCGCCGATAAGGACCAGCTTCTTGGGGACCGACGAGAGCGCAAGCGCACCCGTGTTGGTCACAATGCGCTGTTCATCCACCTCGATCCCGGGGAGAGCGCTGGGTTCTGATCCCGTCGCGATGACAATGTTACGCGTTTTTAGTGTCTGCTGGGTCCCATCGGGTAAGAAGACGAGGACTTCTCCAGCCGCCTTGATCGAGCCGGCGCCGTGGATGTGGTCAATTTTGTTCTTTTTCATCAGAAAGGCGACGCCCTGAGTCAGACCTTTCACGGCCTCTGATTTCTTTGACATCATTTTCTCAAGATCGAGGCTGACCTTACCCACCTCGATTCCCAAATCGGCGAAGTCCTTCTGGGCGGCTGCGAATAGCTCTGAAGCATGCAGCAAGGCCTTCGACGGAATACAGCCAACGTTCAGGCAGGTCCCCCCCAGTGTCTCACGCTTTTCGATCAGTGCGGCTTTCAGCCCAAGCTGACCTGCTCGAATGGCGCAATTGTATCCGCCGGGGCCGCCGCCAATGATAACGACGTCATAGGTGTCTGCCATGGAAATGTCCTGTTGTCTGGATGGTCCGTGAGATGTCGCCGATACCTAATGAGACCGCTGGCAAATGCAATCCGTTGTGGTCCTTATTAAGACCTCAGGCTGAGAAGCAGGCCCGACAGCACCAAGGCGGCCACTCCGTAAAAAGCGGTTGTCATCCAGAGGCTGGGATCGGCTCCGGCAACCGCAATGAGGCCGCCAAGGCCCAGAATGAGTGTCGCGCCAATCGTCGCCAGGATCCCGGCACCGCGCTGTGAGAAAAGTGCCAAAAGGCCACCCATGCTCATCAGCCCTGCGCCCATGATTCGGATAAGGCCACTTGGCGGCGCCAGCAGCGCATCTGCTATAGAGGACCCACGGCCCACAATCAGGATGACGGCATAGAGCGCGTCATAGCTCAGCCAGAGGCCCAAGATGAGCATCGCAGCAGCAGCACTTCGTCGAAACATGGGCAGGCACTCTCCACTATGGCCCGTAAAGAACCCCAAAAGTCTCTGACTAGCAAGGGATGGGGGCTCAGCCGCGCCTTTGGCGCGCGAGCATCCGGCGTCCTTCTTCTGCGAATTTGGCTCTCTGGAAGGCAATGGCTGGTGATACCGGGCGTCTAAGTTTCTTCGGGGGTGACGTCGGTGGTTGCTTGCTCGGGCCCAGGCTCTGGTCGGGTGCCTCTAATGTATCCGTTCGAGATTGAATAGGAAACTGTCTACGGACGGGATGGCGTCGGCGCAGTGACCAGACAGCCGCTCCCAGCAGAACAGCTGAGGCGCCCGCGCCGGCGACCAGGCCTTCACCAATGCTGGGATTCTGCCACCAAAGCGGTTCAAACTCGACGAGGAAAACGGCTGGAAACCCCGCAGTCACACCTGAAATGTACCACAGCACGGCGCCCTTGCGCCGATTGGAGGTGGCAATGGCAGAGGCGTATAAAGCCAGGGCCGCCAGAAAATAGGGCCCGCCATAGGTGATGCCGATGCGTCGCCAGTCGATTGGCTCAGCCAGCCGGTTCTGTGTGTTTTGAAGAAGAACATCGGCCAACATCATCAGACTAGGCCAGCGAATTGCGGCCATTGCGGCAAACGCGAATGCGATGGCGTAGCTGGCAACAAGAAGGGCGATGAGTCTACGTGGCATTCGAAATGGCATAGCATAGATAAATTGACGTGAGATGAAGGATACAACTGGCCATGAGCAAACTAAAATCCCCGAACGCGCCCGTAATTTTGACGGCTTTGGGAGCAATTCCGTTTTTGGTCCCGGCCGGCTTGATGGTGATCTATCGCGCAGACACCATTCTTCTGAATACGATCGGGCTCTGGTTGCTGGTCTACGCGGCGGTGATTCTGAGCTTCCTCGGGGGTGTGCGCTGGGGTGTGGAGATTGTGAAGCGGGAGAAACCGCGCTTCGGAGAGCTGGCACTTTCCGTCATTGGCGCATTGATTGGTTGGATTGCCGTTATGGCGTTCTTTCGGTTCGCCGCGCCCTGGATTATGGGTGCGCTGTCCTGTGCCCTCGTCCTTCATTACCTCGTTGACCGCGCCTCTCTCGATATGCCGGTCTGGTATCGCCGTCTCCGCCTGTGGCCCACTTTGGCAGCAGCGCTTTGCCTGCTGCTGGCCTTTGCGCTCCTCAGCTGAGTTTGGGCCGCTTTAAAGGCGACGAAGAAGGATTGCGCCGCCGAAGCTCGTTGCGGCCAGGGCGAGGGATATAAGCCCATTCCAGGCGGCCATCGACAGCCCAAGGAAAGACCACGGTATTTCAGTGCAGGAAGAGGTTGCCTGGCGTTGATCAAGATCGCTCAAGTCAATCGCAGTCAGATCGACGGCTCCGGCGGCACAGCCGGATGGCGCAGGCCAAACGCCCCATTCAACACCGACATGGTAGAACGCGACCACGGCGCCTGTGAGAAAGACCATGCCCAGCAAGACATTAAAAGCCGACAGAAAGCGGGGGTTGGGGCGGATCTGTTTCAGCACGAGGGCGGTCAGACACATTGAAATCACCGCCCAGTAGACTTCTCTTTGCCGAAGGCAAAGAGGGCAGGGGGCGAGCAAGGCCCAGCGCTCAAAGGCGTGCGCGGTGGCGAGCATGAGCAGCGACGCCAGCGATGCGAGCATTGGCCAGGTCCAGCTTCTGAGGACACCCTCTATTCTGTGCATTGTCTTGCCCCGTTTCTACACAGACGATAGGTGCTCCCGCATCGAAGTCCAGATGACATGGTCGCGCGGTTAAATCAGGCCGGCGAAAAACGAAAAGACCTGTGCACCACCAAAAACCAGCGTCGTCAGCCATGCTGTACCGATGACCAGTCCTAGCAGAATAAGCAGGCCATCTCGCGCCATGAGGCCAAAAGCGGCAATCGCCACCGCAATCCCCGGCACAGTGTTTGTCCCCGGGACGGGCAAGAGGACTGAGGCACAGAACCCCGTCAGGAAAAGGGCCAGAATCCGTTCAGACGGCTTGCTGGATAGAATCAACAAGCGCGGATGCGCCAGGGTTTCAAGCCATCCAAACCATTTACGTCCAAACCTGGCCGTCTTGGTTAGGCCCTCCCGGTCAATCATCCGACCGGAAACCCGCCCGGGCAGCCACGGCTCGTCCC
>CAJXMY010000086.1 GCA_913056435.1 uncultured Hyphomonadaceae bacterium
GCAAACACCTCCGCCGTGATCTCGAAGATCAGGGCGCCGGCCAGGTCACGATTCGTCTGCATGTGTTCGAGGAAAACCGGGAAGAAATGTGGGTCTTCCAGCGAGTGTGCCGACACATTGCAGAAAACACCGACGCGCCGGTCGCGCGCCGCGAGGCGGCGAACCACCTCCACCGACCGATACAGCATCATATTGTCGACAACGCCCATGAGCTGGGCCCGTCGCGCCGCATCCAGAAACTCCGCGGGCAGGATCAGGCTCCCCTCCTCATCGCGCAGCCGGGTAAAGCCTTCATAGAAGCAGACCCGGCGCTGTGGCAGGGAGACGACGGGTTGCAGATGAAGGTCGACGCGGCCCTGCTGCAGCGCGTCGCGGACCTTGCGCAGCACCACATCCTCCTGCGGCGCAACCGCTCCATCGAGACCGGCTGTTTCCAGCTTGCGGTCAAAACTCCGCGTCAGCTTGTCGATGAGAGTCTCAAGCTGGCGCATTTCCTGAATCAGGGCATCGCGCCGCTCGGTCAGTTCCTCCTGAACCGTGGATTCAAGCGCGACGGTCCGCTCATCGATCCGGGCCGTGTCCTCGGCCACCTGCCGCAAGGTCCCCTCCGCCTGCCGCAGGGCCCCGTCGAGATCGGCCAGACGGGCGCGCATCGCCAGAAAAAGGTGACATTGGCCCAGCAGGCTTGCGGCCAGTCCCCCGGCCAGGATCGACAGCACCGGGCCAAGGCCGCCCAGCTCGGCGAGCCCCCAGGCCGCGGCCGCGCCGAGTCCGGCATACAGGCAGAAAAACAAGGCAATCATGAACAGTCCGGCGCGATTGAAAGACCGATCTTAACAGATCCGGCCTCACAGTTAACTCCCTGCCAGCATAAGCGGTGATTTGCCTGCTTTGCCAATCCGGCAGAACCGGTCTTCTGACATCACACGGTCCGGTCTTCCATCACCACCAGGCTGTGATCGGCCCGCTTGGCCACGACCAGATCGGCCGCGGCCCGCAGAGGCGCAATATGGTTGGTCAGGTTCGGCAGGTTGATCTCGCGCCAGACCTGCCGCGCAAAGGCCTCCAGCTCCGCCGGGCTCATATGACGAAAACGGGCATAAAACGACGTCGGATCATGCTCGGCTGCGTTCCAGAGGCGCCGAAACCGCTCGACATACCAGGCCTCAAGGTCATCCGGTGCCGCATCCAGATAGACCAGAAGGTCCGGCTCGCTGTCGCCGCGGAGCCCCGGCGAGGGCGCCGCATGCCCAAGACCCTCGAGGATCAGGACATCCGGGGGAGGCAGCGTCCGGCCGAGCGCAGGATCCACATCATAAATATCGTGGCTGTAGCCGGGAAAGAAGGCCGGACCGGTCCGCAGATCTGTCAGGGCCCGGGCCATCCCGGCCCGGTCATAGGTTTCGGGAAACCCTTTCCGGTCGAGCAATCCGCGACGCTCCAGCTCCGCATTGGAAAAGAGGAAGCCGTCCGTCGATATGGTCTGCGCCCGGCAGGCCGGGGCCAGCGCCTCAACCAAATGGGCCGCCAGGGTCGATTTGCCGGAGGCCACCGACCCGGTCAGACCGACAATGTGTACCCCCTCGCCGCGAAGCTCGGCCAGCCTTTTGGCCAGCTGGCCCACGCCGGAGGCGCCGGCGGATGGAAACGCGATCTGGTCCATGATGTCCTGCTCCGAATACCATTCAGGGGTCTGGACCCCGGCGTCAACTTGGGCAAAAACCACCCCGGAAAGCAACTTATCATTTGACAGGCCAGATCTGACTGAATAGCACCAGAGGACAGTCCCGCGCCCCACGTCCACGGCCAGGTGGCCGGATGGGGGCGTCTCGGGGGAGACCGGGGTTCCGCGCAAGTGGAACCCCGTCGCTTTTTTAACCCACAGTGTGATCATGGCCCGACCGGTCGGATCGACCCTTCGCGGCGCGGGGACGACACGTCCTCCACCGATCAGACCTCCGCCCGATGGCCCGGGACTGCCGCGCGAGATCCGACGTCATACCGCCTTGCCGCCGCCCTCGCCCCTCCCTTCTGCCGCCTTGCCCCGCCGCCCGGCCACTGTGGCCCGCGGGAGACGGTCTCACTTTTGCGGCACCTTGTCCTACACTCTGTCCATTGCCGCGGGTGCTGCCCCCAGCTAATCTTCAAGGCGTAGAGGAACAGGCCAAGAGACCGCACGGATGAGCAAGGGCCCAAAGGCCACGGAACAGACACTGTCAGGCCTGCTGGAGCCTGGCATTAAGCTGACCATGCCCCCCTATCAGAGATCGTATTCCTGGGACCGTCAGGAAGTCCGGGCGCTGCTCAACGATCTTCTGGACTGCAGCCGCAACCGAAGCATCCATTTCATTGGCGCGATCGTACTCGTCCAACAGGACGAAAGCCGCTACCTCATCGTCGATGGCCAGCAGCGCCTGACGACTCTGACCATGATGCTGTGCGCCCTCAGAGATCTGGAGGAAGACCCGGAAAGGGCCGCCTCGCTGCAGAACCTGATCGCCTCGGTCCCCGATCGGTCAACCAAGACATCAGCATCCTGGCGCCTGTCCCTGAACCATATTGACGGGGCTTATTTTCGGGCGGCCTTCCAGGCCGAGGGGGGCATGCTGGACCGGCTGATCGACCCGAATGGCTCCGAGAGCCAGCAGCGCATGGCTGATAATGCTGAATTCATTGTGTCCAGCCTGCAGGATCTGCCGATCACCAAGCGCCGGGATCTGGCCGAAGTGATCCTCAAACGGCTTATATTGGTCAGGGTCGTTGTTGGAGACTGGGATGACGGCTACCGCGTGTTCCGGGTCCTCAATACGAGGGGAAAGGCCCCCAACAGCCATGACATCATCAAGACCGAACTGCTTGAGCGGTCGAATCTGAACAAGGCGGACGCAGATCACTTTTCCCGGGTCTGGTCCGAACATGAGGCCCGGCTCGGAGGGGCCGGTCTGGACGACCTCTTGTCACAAATCAGGACCCTGTATAATCGAAACGCCCCCACCGGCCCGACCGGCTTTCGAAAAGCCGTCCTGAACAAGATCAATGCCCGAAAATTCCTTGCTGAGGAATTGCCCGCTTATGTGAATGCCTATGCTGTCATTGCCGGGGAAAACGGAAATTTTGGCCCTCATGGCGAAGCAGTCCACCAGTCGCTCAATCACCTGCGTATGATCGACCATCAGCTCTGGCGCGCCCCGGCCCTGCGCTTCCTGGTGGACCAGTCCTACACCAACGAACAGACCGAGACCTTCTTCCGGCTGCTTGAGCGATTTGCCTTTGCCATGATGCTGGTGGTGACGGAACGCAAGCAACGTCTGAAACGCTATGGCCGGATCGCGGATGCCGTGGACAGGCCGACCACACTTTTGTCGGCTCGGGGGCCACTCAGCCTGTCACGGGACGAAAACAGTCGCATGGCCAACCGGTTGCTCGGACGGTTCGGCTCGTTCAGCCAACGCAGGGCCATTGCTCTTCGACTAAACGCCGCCCTTGAAGGCGGCAGGGCTCTGGGACCCGGCGGCGGCGCAACCGTTGAACACATTCTGCCCCGAATTCTGCCGGAGGGGTCAAGCTGGTCCCAAACCTGGCCCTCGGCTACGGTGCATCGGGAGCTGTGCGAGACGATCGGAAACTTTGCCCTGCTTTCTCAGGCAACCAATCAACAGGCCGACAATGCCCCCTTCACGGAAAAACAGAAGCTATATTTCCAGAATGGCCAGTCGGAATATGCCCTGACGGCGGATCTTCGGAACCGGGCAAGCTGGACCCCAGACGATGTCCGGACACGCACAAGGCACCTCGCCGATGTCCTGCTCGGCGCATGGGATCTGGACAAAGTGACCTAGGAGGTACGCCCGGGCTCAGCAGGAGGCGCCGCATAGGCCGACGCCAACAGGTCCGCCGTGTTCCGGGCATTCTCAATTGCCGCATCAAAGGCCGCCAGCGCGGACTCGAACTCGGCCATGCCAAGGCGCGAAGGCGCGGCCAATCCGACAAGGGTGTGACTGGAAGACAGGAATGTTTTCCGACTTTTCTGAGCCGTGATCAGAACCGTCTCGAAGCTCATCATCTCGGCGCGCAGACCTTCACCCACCAGCGTGGCCGACCACACCGTTGCCTCGGCTTCCTCGGTCACAATTTCGAGGCCGGACCGGGCCTGTTCGATATCGCTGACAATCTGTTTCAGAAGAACCGCCGGTTCATCGGACAATAAAAACAGTTCGTCCAGATAGGCATTCTGAGGATGCACTTTACCCGGTTCGCCGTCCACAAGGGTCCGGGCCAGGTCGAACAGGCCAGCCGTTGGCGCAACCCACTGTGCCGACTGCGCATTCTCATTATAGGAGTCACAGACCCGAACGAGGCTGGATTTCTCAACGGTGAAGCTTGTCTCCACAAGGGCCTGCCCGGACACCATGGACACGGTCCCGCAACCCACGAGGGGCCACAACGCTGTGAGGGCTATTCCAACTCTACGCATCGGCAAAACTCGCCTGATAAATTTCTGTGACCTGCGCCCTTAACTCATACAGATGAGAAAAACCACGTCCACACCTTTATTCGTATGCTAAACCGCAATAGGTGAAGAGGCGGTGAACAGGGGCACAGCATGCTTAAACTTTATGCACCCATAGAGGCACGACGCAGCGGTTTTATCCGTGCCGGCAAGCTCCACCGTGTGTACTGGGAGGAATCGGGTAACCCTGAGGGCATCCCGGTCATCGCGCTCCATGGAGGGCCCGGGGGGGGCTCCAGCCCGGAAATGCGCCGGTTTTTCGATCCCGACATCTACCGCATCATCCTCATGGACCAACGTGGGTGTGGGCGATCAACCCCGACTTCTGAGCTTGAGGAGAACACGACCTGGGCCCTCGTTGAGGATATCGAACAGGTTCGTGCCATGCTAAACATCGACCGGTGGGTGGTGTTTGGAGGCTCGTGGGGCTCAACCCTGTCCCTGTCCTATGCTGTCACCCATCCCGAGAGGGTCCGTGGACTGATCCTGCGGGGCATTTTTCTGATTACCCAGTCTGAAATCAGCTGGTTCTATCAGTCCGGGGCCAGCCGCCTGTTCCCAGATGCCTATGAGCGCTACGTGGCTCCGATCCCTGAGGCAGAACGCCACGACCTCTTGCACGCCTTCCACCGGCGCCTGACCGGAGAAGACTATAAAACGCGGATTCAGGCGGCAAAGGCGTGGGCCTGCTGGGAGGGAGAAACCATCACCATTCAGGGGCCCACCAGCCGACCGAAGAGATTTGAAGAGGACAACTTTGCGGATGCGTTTGCACGCATCGAATGCCATTATTTTGTGAATCAGGGCTTCTTCCCGAGGGATGGCTGGCTGCTGGATCGTGCCGCAGAGACACTCCAGGATATTCCGGGTTTCATCGTCCATGGACGCTATGACGTGGTTACACCGCTGTCTTCAGCCTGGGCGCTGCACAAAGCCTGGCCAATCTCGGAGCTTCAGATTGTCGGAGGGGCCGGGCACTCCAGCCTCGAACCCGGCATCGTTGACAAGCTGATCCGGGCGACCCGCGAATTCGGTCGTCGCTTTGCCGATTAAAGATTCGGCCCCAACAGCCAGGTCAGTGCGGGCGGCAGCTCTAAGCCAAAACTCTGCAACTGATCAAGCGCCCCGAAAACAAGGATGAACAGCAAAGCAGGGGGGACGATCCAGCGGCAGGCGAACCGCCAGAGATCCATCACCAGACCTTCACCGAATTCCGACACCAGCATATCGCGACTGAGCACCCGGCCGGCAAACCATGCGACCAGCAGGCCGCAGAGCGGCAGCATGATGAAGCCCGTCACGAAATCCGCGAAATCGATGTAGTCGGTTGAGAAGACATATCCCGCTCCAATCATGAAGAGCACAAAGCCGATGCCCATGGCGGCACCAGGCCGGTTGACCCCCTGTCGTTCCTCAAACCAGGACACTGCCACCTCCATCAGTGAGATGGACGAGGTCAGAGCTGCGAACAGGGCCAGGACAAAAAATGCGGTTCCAATCCACTCTCCGCCCGGCATGGTCCCGAATGCGATCGGCAAGGATACGAAAAAGAGACCGGGACCACCCGCAGGGTCGGCGCCGAAGGCGAACACAATCGGGAAGATCGCGAACCCGGCGATCAGAGCGACCAGAGTATCGGAACTGGCCACGATCGCTGAGGATCGCGGTATGTTCGTATCCGCTGACAGATACGCGCCATAGGTGATCATCATACAGGACCCGACACTTATCGAAAAGAAGGCCTGCCCGACCGCCGCCAGAATGGTTCCGAAACCGACCGCGGAAAAATCCGGTGTCAGCAGGAACTCAACCGTCTGAGCGACATCCCCCACCAGCATGGCATATCCGACGACGACCAGAAGCAGGATAAAAAAGGCCGGCATCAGGATTGTGGCGGCCCGCTCAATCCCCCCCCGGATCCCCCGGGCAACGATGAGCGTGTTAACCGCCACAAAAAGAAACAGGCAAAACAGAACCCCGCCCCTATCCCCGATGACGCGACCAAAATTTGCGCCGGAAACATCGGCAACGGACACCGCCACGGCATCGGCATCGACCGCCTGCGCCTGCTGGGTCATATCAGCCGCGGTCTGGGCAAACCCCGAGAAGCCCCCGGAAAAGGCCTGCGGGACAAACATGATGATCCACGCTGAAATCACAACATAGAAAGTGAGGATGAAAAACGCCGCAAGAGAACCGATCCAGCCGACAAATCCCCAATTCGGGCTCCGGCTTTCGGCCCGCGACAAGGAATAGATCCCTTCCACCGCCGACATGCCTGATTTTCGTCCGAGACCGTATTCTGCCATCAGCACGGGCAGACCAAACAGGAAAACGCATAGAATGTAGATCAGGATAAACGCGGCACCGCCATTCTCACCGGCCGTGAAAGGAAACCGCCAGAAGTTCCCGAGCCCCACAGATGAGCCGACCGCGGCCATAATAAACCCGAACTTAGACCCCCAATTCTCAGTCTTCCGACCAATGGCTTCCATGTCTGTGCTCCCTGACTTATTGAAAGAGCCTAGACAGGGGTCCTGAAAAATCAACGCCCAAAGGCTGTCTTATAAGCCCTGCAGAGGATCATCTTTGGCGAGGTGCACCGCGCAGACGAGGCCGAACGAGGTGGCCACCGTGATCATCACCGTTCCGCCATAAGACAGAAGGGGCAATGGCACGCCCACAACAGGCAAGAGACCAAGCACCATGGCAATGTTGAACAAGATATAGAACGCGACCGTGGCCACGGCACCCGCCGCCACGAAACGTCCGAACAGGCTGGTGGCGCGAAGGGCAATGACAAGCCCAAGCCCAAGGATGAGCGCCCAGATGAGGAGCACACCGGTGGTCGCCAGGAAACCGAATTCCTCTGCCACAACGGTGAGGATGAAATCGGTATGTTGCTCAGGAATGTAATCGAGTTGCGCCTGTGTGCCTTCCATATAGCCCTTCCCGGTCAGACCACCGGAGCCGATCGCAATTTTGGCCTGCTCAATCTGATAACCGTCATCAATCAGATTCACCGACTGCCCGGTAAGCTGTGCAACAAATGTGTCGACCCGTTCGCGCTGGTAATCCTGAAGAACAAATCCATAGATCAGCGGCACGCTACCGACCGCGGCGGCGACCACCGCAAAGATGATCCGTTTGTAAAGTCCCGCCAGAAAAATCAGGATGCCGCCAGAGGCAAAAAGGGCCAGCGTCGTCCCGAAATCCGGTTGTTTGAAAATCAGGAACGCAGGAAGGCTGATCAGGATGAGGGGCGGAATGTGTAGCACGAAACCACCTGACTCATCGGTCCACCTTTTGTGATAATAGGCCGCAAGGACCAATGTCAGGGACAGCTTCATGAACTCCGAAGGTTGAACGGCCACCGGCCCTAGCTGAAGCCAACGTTGGGCACCGCCACCTGTAACCCCGAACAGCTCCACGCAGACAAGAAGGAAAAAGGTTGAGAAATAAGCGGTCCAGGCCAGCTGGAACCAGACCTTGAGCGGGATTAGCGCGACAAGAATCATCACACAGAACGCCGCACCGAACCGCACGGCCTGCTTCATCGGCAGATCCGCCTCGCTGGGATTGGTGTAAGTCGCCGAGTAAAGGACGGCAACGCCAATCACGGCCATGGCGCAGATCAGCAGGATCAGCCCCCAGGGCAGGCCGCCAAGATCCTGAAGCCTCGTCCGGCGTGAAAAGTTAAGGGACCC
>CAJXMY010000087.1 GCA_913056435.1 uncultured Hyphomonadaceae bacterium
ACCCGATAAAGGTCTGCATAGCGACCGGTATGCAACTCTACCACAGGTGCCCGGATATGGGCTGCGGCCGCAATCTGAGCCGGGTCGGGCTCTATAAAGAGGGAAACCCGGGCCCCCGACTGACGCAACCGTTCGACGGCAGGGGAGACCTGATTATGGAGTCCTGCAACATCGAGACCGCCTTCCGTGGTCCGCTCTTCGCGCTTTTCCGGAACAAAACAGGCGGCATGGGGTCCGAAACGTTCCGCAATGTCCACCATTTCGTCCGTTAGCGCCATTTCAAGATTGATCGGTAGATCCGTCGCGGTCCGGATTCGGGCCAGATCATCATCGCGGATATGGCGACGATCCTCGCGAAGGTGAATGGTGATGCCATCGGCACCTACTCTTTGAGCGACAGCGGCGGCGCGCGCCGGATCTGGGACGTCGCCCCCTCGCGCGTTTCGGATGGTAGCGACGTGATCGATGTTGACACCGAGACGGAGTCTGGCGGCCATCAGACCAGTCCCCTGCTGCCGGGTTTGATGGCGGGCAGAGCGGCGAGGTCAGACGGCAGCTCCTCAGGCGCATAATCAGGAAACTGGATGCTTGCCAGAGATATGAGCTCGCAGCCGACATTGGCCACGCCGCCAGACCGGTCAATAATGCAGGACCCGCCGACGACCGCACCCGGCAAGGGGGCAAGCGCCTCAACGGTTTCACGAAAGGACAGCCCGGTGGTCACGATATCCTCGGCAATGAGAACGCGCTCACCCTCTTCGATCGCGAAGCCCCGACGAAAAGTAAGATCGCCATCGACCCGCTCTGCAAAAATCGCTCGGCAGCCGAGGTGTCGGGCCAGCTCATAGCCGGGAATGATCCCGCCAACAGCCGGTCCTGCAACCACATCAATCCGACCGAATGCCGAGCGCACTTTCTGGGCCAGCGCTTCGCACAGCTGTGCCGATAGGTCGGGGCGGGAGAAAACCAGGGCTTTCTGAAGAAAAATCGGACTCCGCCGGCCAGATGAGAGAATAAAATGGCCCTCAAGCAGCGCGCCGGCTTTTCGAAAAATGTCCAGAACATCCTGATCAGTCACTGTCGGTTTCCTCCACCCGTTCCACCCGTTCAACCACCGCCAGAGACCTGAGCGCGGCCTTGATCTGCTCAAGGTGTCTCAGATCTTCAACCTCAATATCGAAAATCAACTCTTGGAAGCCGGTTCCATGGTCCCGGGTGCGAACACCTCTAATGTCACCACCCGCCTGCGCAACCACAGAACACTGTTGAGCCATAACGCCCTTGGAATCGACTGCGTTCACAGCAATTCGTCCAATGGCCTTTACGCCGGTCTGAGCCAGCTCATTCCATTTGAGGTCGATCCAAAGGTCCGGCCGGTCGTCAAATTTTTCGGTCGTTGGACAAAAAATCGTATGGACCACGACCCCTCGATTGGGCTCTCGTAGGCCTATGATCCGGTCTCCGGGCAGGGGGTGACAGCAAGTACCGAGGTGCAGGGTGACGCCTGGAGTAAGGTCTTTCCCATCAATGACATTGGCGGCAATGTTGTTGTCCAGAGTAACCCTTTCGCCTTCGTCCGGTTCATGGTCCTCGATGCCCGGAAAGCCCAGACGAACGAGACGGGCGGCATCATCATGACCGCGCCCCACCGCCTCATGCATTGACTGAACGCTTTGGTAGCCGGCGCGTTTGGACAGCTGGCGTATGTCGACGGAGACGGGGTCGATGTCCACGCTGCGCAGCCGCCGCTCAAGCAACGACCGGCCCAGATTGGAAAATTCTGCTGTCTCCAAATCTCGCCGGAGCCGCCTTTGCGCGGCCCTGGCCCGACCGGTCACGGTCAGGGCTTCATAGGCAGGGACCGGCCGCGGGACGCTGCCGCGAAGGATTTCCACCACATCACCATTCTGGAGCGGTGTTTTCAGGGTTCGCTGAACGCCGTTAATTTTCGTGCCGTGGCAGGTGTCCCCGACCGCGGTGTGGACAGCATAGGCGAAATCAAGGGGCATTGCGCCGGCGGGAAGCAGAACCAGCCGCCCCTTAGGGGTAAAGGCGAAAACGTGTGTGCGATACATTTCCATTTTCGCGTGTTCAAGGAAATCCTCTGCGTCCCCGCCATGACCTAGAAGCTCGCCCAGGGCCCGTAGATTGGCTGCGGGGTCAAGACCCGCCGCGCGCGATGATTCCGGGTCGAAGCCATACGCGCTGTTCTTGTAGTTCCAGTGAGCCGCGACGCCGCGTTCAGCAGTTTCGTCCATAGCCTCGGTTCGGATCTGCAATTCAACGCGGCGGTTTCCGCTGGCGCGGACAGTCGTTTGCAGAGAGGCATATCCGTTTGGTTTTGGCACGGAAATGAAATCCCGAAAACGATCAGGCAAACAGGCCCATTCGGTATGAAAGGCTCCAAGGGCCTGATAACACTCCGGAACCGTTTTCAAGATGATCCGAAACCCAAAGATATCCGCCACGTCCCGAAAACTAATCGATTTCTTCTCAAGTTTTCGCCAAATCGAGTACGGTTCCTTTCGCCGTCCTTTGATGCGGCAGGAAAGGCCCTGGCGATCCATGATATCGTGAATGGCGCTCCGAATCCGCTCCAGGTCGTCCTTGTTCTCAGACTCAAGTGCTTCTAATTGGGCGAGGATTTGCTTCCGGGCTTCCGGGTTCAGTTGCTCAAAGGCAAGGTCTTCCATCTGAGTGGCAACATTATGGAGACCGATGCGCCGGGCGAGGGGGGCGTATAGGTCCATGGTCTCCCGCGCAACTCGGATACGCGACTCGGCGGATTTCTTGAAGTGCAGGGTCCGCATATTGTGCAGCCGGTCGGCCACCTTGACGAGGAGAACCCGGATATCGTTGACGGTGGCCAAGATGAATTTTTGGAAATTCTCCGCCTGCTTGGAGGCTTCACTGCGATACTCCAGTTGTCCGAGCTTGGTGACACCGTCAACCAACTCTGAAACAGAGCGCCCAAACCGGGCTTCAATATCGCTCAGACTCACATCGTCGCAATCCTCAACGGTGTCGTGAAGGAGGCCGGCCATTACGGTCGTTTCGTCCAGTTTCACTGAGGCGAGGAGTGTCGCAACGCGGACTGGGTGGGAATAATAGGGGTCACCGGACTGGCGCAGCTGATCGCCGTGTTTTTCCTGGGCGAAGTCATATGCGTCCATGATCCGGCCGCCATCGGCATCCGGCTGGTAAGCCAAGACAGCGTCACGCAGCTCTTCGCGCGATAACAGGACGTTTCCCGTCAGATCCGGCGGCTTCGGCGGCACCGTCCGCGGCGCAACAGGGGCACGCGACCGATCTCTTTTTTTGACGGTCGCATCTTCCATCCAGACCTCTACATGCGATCGTCGCGGCCGGATTCCAGTTCGGCCTGGTAGGCACGCATAACGTCTTCTTCCGTCGCCACCGGGGCTGTCTGGAGCGCAATGCGATCGGCTTCGCGCTCCTCCTCTTCTCCGGGGCGAACTTCCTGCAGATCGGAAATCAGGGATTCCTTAACCAGCTTGAGATCAACGGTCCGGTCGGCGATTTCGCGAAGGGAAACCACAGGGTCTTTATCGTTGTCCCGATCAACCGTCAGCGGCGAACCTTCACGGATCATGCGGGACCGCTGAGCAGCAAGCAAGATCAGCTCAAACCGGTTCGGGACTTGTTCGACGCAATCTTCGACGGTAACTCGGGCCATAAATGTCTCCTGTAGGCCGCCCTTATATGCGCGGAGCATGACAAGGGCAAGGCAGGCCTGCAGACGGATTTCAGCGGTGTCGGGCGGACCTTTATGAGGAATGTAGCATGACTTTTCCAGACGGCCAGTACCCGCCCGAAGCGCCCCGTGACTGTTCTTACTGCTCACGATTGGTTGCCTACCGACATGAGGTGGCCAGCCGTGAACCTGACTGGTTCAATGGAGCCGTTCCCAGTTTTGGAGATCCCTTGGCCGATTTGCTGGTTGTCGGTCTGGCTCCCGGAGTCACGGGTGCCAATAGAACAGGGCGTCCCTTCACCGGAGACTGGGCGGGTGACCTTCTCTATGCGACTTTAGGGAAGTTCGGCTTCAGCGAGGGGGTCTATAAAGGACACCCAGAGGATGGCCTTGTGCTGAAACGGGCGATGATCACCAATGCGGTTCGTTGTGTGCCGCCACAAAACAAGCCTGTGGGGGCCGAGATAAATCGCTGCCGGCCCTTCCTGGAGACAAGACTGGCCTCCTTGCCGCGATTAAAGGTCATCCTGTGTCTCGGAAAGATCAGCCATGAGTCCACGGTGAGGGCGCTTGGACTCCGCCTGAAGGATCATCCTTTCGGCCATGGGACAGAATATGATGTTGGGCCCCGGGTTCTATTGTCGAGCTATCACTGCTCGCGTTACAACACCAACACGAGGCGGTTGACCCCTGAAATGTTTGAGGATGTGTTCCGACGGGCTCGTGAGCGGCTTGAGGGCTGACCGCTTGTTATTGGCAGGATAGGCCGCTAGGCGTTACACAAATGCGGTCGTGGAGGATTCAAACATGAACCCAGTCATCGTCCTGATAGGTCTCGTTCTTATTATCGGTGTCCTAGGCGTCATGATCTATAATGGGCTGGTGTCTAGACGGCAGCGATGCAATCAGGCTTTCGCGGACATCGATGTGCAACTGAAACAGCGTCAGAATTTGGTGCCAAATCTCGTGGATACGGTCAAAGGATACGCGGCCCATGAGCAGGACACGCTGGATGCAGTGATCGCCGCCCGTAATTCTGCGGTGAACGCCAGCGCCGCCAGCGATATGTCCGTTGCCGAGGGCACGCTCACCGCAGAACTTGGCCGGCTGTTTGCGCTGGCTGAAGCGTACCCTGACCTCAAGGCGAATGAAAATTTCAAGCAGCTTCAGGAAGAGCTGGGGGTCGTGGAAGACAAGATTGCGGCCGCTCGGCGGTTCTTCAATTCAGCGGTTCAGGATTATAATACAGCCCGGGAGCAGTTCCCCGGCGTTCTGGTCGCTCAATGGTTTCGGTTCGAGCCCCGGGCCTTTTTTGATCTCGGTGTAGAGGGGCGTTCGAGTTTGTCGGCTCCGCCCGAGGTCGACTTCAGGGACTGATCATCTCAACATGGCGGGAAGATGCGTGGCCAACTCGGGCAGGAAGGCCACGATGACGATGATCAGCAGCTGAAGTAGAATAAACGGGATGGCGCCTCTCCAGATATCGAGCGTTTTGACCGCTTCCGGCGCCGCGCCCCGTAGATAGAAGAGCGCGAATCCAAAGGGAGGGGTCAGAAAACTCGTCTGAAGATTCAACGCCATCAGGATGGCGATCCAGATGGGGTCGGCCCCCATGATGATCAGTGGTGGCGCGACCAGTGGCACCACCACAAAGACGATCTCGATGAAGTCGAGGAAGAAACCGAGAATAAACATCACCGCCATCGTGATGAACAGCGCTCCCCACAAGCCACCCGGCAGGCTGGTCAGGAGCATTTCTACATAATGATCTCCTCCTAAGGCCCTGAACACCAGCGCGAAAAGGGATGCACCGATCAGAATGACGAAGACCATGCTGGTTATCTGGACCCCGGTGTTGAAGGCGGGCTGAAGCTGCCTGGCCTTGGCCACGATAAAAGTCGCCGCACCAAGCGCGACGAAAAGTATGGCGCTCAAACTTCCCGCCACAAAAATGGCAATCACGTCGAGGACGGGCAGATCGGGCCGGGCCAGGCGCAGATCTGCTGTATTGACCAAAATACCGAGGAGCGGAAGGCTGAATAGTCCGGCAAAAATAATCCATCGGGCCCTATTGAAAGCCTGCTCCTTGCCAAGACGCAGGCCGGCCAGCATGAGTGCACCGCCTGCGCCGATTGCCGCGGCTTCTGTCGGAGAAGCTAGTCCTGCGAGGATAGATCCGAGAACAGCCAGGATCAGGCTGAGAGGCGCACCGAGCGTGATAAGGATGTCGGACAGGGGCAGTGGCTCGGATGGTCTGATATCGTCTCGAGCAGCAACGGTCTTTGGACGGACCAGCGTCATCACGAAGAGGTAAATGAGGTAGAAACCTACCAGGACCAGACCTGGTATGAGGGCTCCCGCGAACAGGTCGCCAACGGACACTACGGTGCTGGGTTGCCCGGACCGAGCTGCCGCAGACTGATTGGCGGTCGAGATGGCGTCCGCCAGCAGGATGAGGACAATGGAGGGGGGAATGATCTGTCCGAGTGTGCCGGAGGCCGCAATGGTCCCAGTTGCCAATCTGGGATCATAGCCCTGCCTGAGCATTGTCGGGAGGGCGATTAAGGTCATAGTTATGACTGTCGCGCCGACAATGCCAGTTGAGGCCGCGAGCAGGGCGCCAACAAGAACCACCGCGTAGCTGAGCCCGCCCGGCACGCGGCTGAGCAGCCGGCTGGCGGTCTGGAGCAGGTCGTCGGCAACTTTAGACCGCTCAAGGATGACGCCCATCAAGACAAAGAGTGGAACAGCGATCAGAACCTGATTTTCCATTGATCCCAGGATCCGACTGGGCAGGTTTCGAAGAATTGGAAGGGGAATAACGCCCAGTTCCACGCCGATAAATCCGTATATCAGGGCGACGCCGCCCAGTGTTAATGCGACGGGGTATCCGGCAAGGAGGGCCAGCACCGTGGTGGCGAACATCGCCACGGCAAGGATGAGTTCAATTTCCATTATGTTTGGGGTCGACTCTGCGCACCGGAGTCAGGTGCGTTTGCGGAGAGAGGCTGGCCTCGCAAACTGAGTGCTGCGCGGATGGCTTGGGCCAGGCCCTGACTTATCAGGAGCACGGCGAAGATTGGGACGAGCGTTTTGAACAGGTATTTGACGGGCAGGCCGTCGCTTTCGTTGAAGGGCTCAAGATCAATCCAGCTTCGGGCAACAAGACCTGCGCCGGAGTACAGAATCAGACACCCGATGGGAAAGATGAATCCCATCGTGCCAATCAGTTCAATACCGGCCAGAACCTTCGGACTGAACCGGGGGCGCATGATATCCACGCGGACATGCCCATCTGCTTTCAGGGTTCCGGCGGCACCGAGCATGAAGATGGCCGCGAAGGCGAAGACTACACTGTCATTCATCCAGGAGAAGTTCAGCCCGAAGACATAACGTAGAAGAACGCCAAGCAGCTGGATGATAATGATCGCAAAAGCGAACCCCATGGCGAGGCCCATGGTGGCCTCCGAGAGCCGGTCAATTTGGCGGGCCAGTATTCTGGATGGCGCAGCCAGAAGTCGGGGCAAAAACAGCAAGGCAATTGGCATGGCCAGCAAGGGCAGGGCTGCAAAGCCCAGCCAGCGAAGCGCCGTGCCAATGAGAGTGACAAGGCTTTCGGTCATTCTTAGCGTTCGCGGGCCGAGAGATAGGGGCCATCCGATATGGACGCCCATGACCGTGACTTGCGCAGGGCGTCCTCGAAGCTCTCATAGATTCGCCGCTCCAAGTCTCCTCCAGACCCCGCATCGGCCCGGATATCGGCGGATATCTCGACCACTCGGCTGACAACGTCATTCGGGAATTGCCGGAGTTGGACACCTTCTTCACGCACGAGTTTGTCCAGATAGATGCCATTCTGATACTGGAACTCTCCCACCGACAGGTGGTTGACCTCACGTGCCGCGGATCGGATTATCTGTTGTTCTGTGGGTGTCAAAGAATTCCATTTCGAGCGATTGAGTCCCAGTGCGAGAACAGATCCGGGTTCATGAAATCCCGGTCCGTAATAGTAGTCAGCCTCCCGATGAAATCCGAGGAAATAGTCATTCCAAGGGCCAACCCATTCCGTTGCATCGATCCGGCCGGTCTGGAGGGCCTGGAAAACTTCATTGCCCGGTAGGGCCTCTGCCGCTCCGCCCAGTGCACGAACAACGTCACCTCCCAAGCCGGGGATGCGCATCTTCAAGCCACGAAAGTCATCGAGACTGTTGATTTCCTTCTTGAACCAGCCCCCCATCTGGTGGCCCGTATTGGTCGCCTGAAAGGCGATCACGCCATATTGGCCCGACAATTCCTCCCACAGTGCCTGACCACCGCCAAAGTCGATCCAGCCCATGATCTCTGTGGACGTCATGCCCATGGGAACAGAGGTAAAGAAATTGAAAGCTTTCGACTTTGATTGCCAGTAATAGTCCGCGCCGTGATACATATCCACGTTTCCGGAGGCCACCGCATCGAATGCCTCAAAAGCAGGGACCAGTTCACCTGCG
>CAJXMY010000088.1 GCA_913056435.1 uncultured Hyphomonadaceae bacterium
CCGGGGCAGGCCTGTCGCCGCGCCACTTCCAGCGCGAATTCAGCCGCTGGGCCGGCATCAGCCCGCGCCAGTATCAGGCCATGCTGGCGCATGCAGAGGCCGGCCGGCAGCTGCGGGAGGGGGCGACCCTGCTGGAGACGACCTATGAGGTCGGCCTGTCCTCTCCGGGACGGCTGCACGACCTCTTCATCGCGCATGAAGGCCTTTCACCCGGGCAGGCAAAGGCGGGGGGGGACGGGGCCGTGCTCCGCCTCGGCGAGGCGCCGACGCCTTTCGGTCTCGGCGTGTTCCTGATCTCGGCGCACGGTCTGTGTGGTCTGGGCTTCGCCGATCCGGGACAGGGACCGCGCCAGGGCTTTGTCCATCCCGGCTATGATGCGGCACATGTCCGGGCCGATTTGAGCGGACGGTACCCCGCCGCCGAGATCCGCGTGGACGACGCGCTGGCCCGGGACTGGGCGCAGCGGATCTTCGAGCGGGACGAGCCCCTGCCCGTGGCGCTGTATGGCACACCGTTCCGGCGCCAGATCTGGCGCGCACTGCTGACCATCCCGCCGGGGGAGACCCGGACCTATGGTGAGGTCGCGGCCGCGGCGGGGCGTCCTGGTGCCGCCCGGGCCGCGGGCACAGCGATCGGGGCCAATTCGCTGGCCTGGCTCATTCCCTGTCATCGGGCGCTTGCCGCAGACCAGCGGCTGCACAACTACCATTGGGGGCTGGAGCGAAAACGTGCCATGTTGACGTTCGAAGCCGCACGGTGCGCCTGAGGCACCGCCGGGCGTGGGGAGAGGGAAGAAGATGGATCTGGTGACGCTGAGCTATTGCGGCCTTCTGGTCGGCCTGGTGATCTGGGCGGGTGCGCTGGTCTGGCGCTGGTGGTCCCTGCCGGCATTTGCCCGGCAGGTTTACGACTCCAATGTCGAAAAGGGGCTTCTCGACGCCGAGCTGGACCGCGAGGCCTATGTGATGGCCTATGTGCGCAGCGAGGGCCCGCGCGCCGGAAGCTATCGGTGTGCGACGGCGTTCGTATCGCTTCTGGCGCTGCCCGGCCTGATTGAGCTGTTCAACCGGCTCTGGGACGTGGTCTGGCGCTGGATGGGGGCCATTGAGGGGCCGTATGAGCGGGGATACATGCTACATACATTCATGACCTTCGTGTTTGTCATGGGCGTGATTGTGGGCTTGCTCTACCTCGTGACGGCCTTTTATTACCGGACGCGTCCGCCGACCCTGGCGGCGGAAATTGACCGTCTTCTTGGAGGTGAGACATGAGCGTGGAATTCCTGCACAGCATGGTACGTGTCAGCGATATCGAGGCCTCGGTGCGCTTCTACAGTGCCGGCCTCGGCCTGCAGGAGGTTGCCCGTTATGACAGTGAGGAAGGCCGGTTCACCCTCGTGTTTCTGGCGGCGCCCGAGGATATCGCCCGCCACGGGGGACTGCCGGAGGGTGTGCGCCCTACCCAGACCCAGATCCCGATGATCGAACTGACCCACAACTGGGACCCCGAGCCCTATGAGGGCGGACGGAATTTCGGTCATCTGGCCTATCGGGTCGACGACATTTACGCCGCCTGTGCGCGGTTCCAGGCCCTCGGCGTTACCATTAACCGGCCGCCGCGGGACGGGCGTATGGCCTTCGTCCGATCCCCCGATGGGATCTCGATTGAACTGCTTCAGAAGGGTGCGCCCCGGGCCCCGGAAGAGCCCTGGCTCAGCATGGAGAACAGCGGCAGCTGGTAATCCTGTGCCCGGACAAGCCCGGACCTAGAGCTCGCTGATGCGGGCCTTTCGCGCCTCGAGGATGGGCTTCATCTGCCAGTAGGCCATGGGGGTCCGGTAAAGCGGGATACGCGGGTGCAGGTGATGGACCACGTGATACTGCATGCCCAGCGATCCAATGTTGCCGAGAAGCGCCCTGAAGCTGCGTGTATTGCGGTACCGTCCCTGTTCGGTCCCAGGATGATGAGGGGCCCAGCTGAGATAGTAGGTGATATAGCTCAGCGCCACGTGGCGCGGCAGCCACCACAGCAGCGCCGCTTCGAGGGCAAAGCCGGTCCAGGCCAGCGTGATCAGGATGGTGTAGAACGCGACCTCAAAGATGACCCC
This sequence comes from uncultured Hyphomonadaceae bacterium, assembly GCA_913056435.1. Lineage (GTDB taxonomy): Bacteria > Pseudomonadota > Alphaproteobacteria > Caulobacterales > Hyphomonadaceae > Henriciella. Next base: position 2,109 of record CAJXMY010000088.1, read on the forward strand.
GTCGAGAAGGACATCGCTTCGGCCGATCCGTTCCAGCGTGGCGCCGTAGGAGGCCAGTCCTGACTTGGCCCTCGGCTGGCGATTTCGGATGGAGGTCCAGATGGCGGCCAGCGGCCCACTGGCCATGTTGCCATAATCGGGGTCCAGCTCGGGATTGTTGGTGTGCTTGTGGTGTTCCAGATGGGTATAACGCAGAACACGGTAAGGTGTTACAAGCGGCAGGACGGAGAGATGGCCAACCAGTTCGTTCAGCCAGCGAAGGGGCTCTCCCGGGCGGGCGATGATATCGTGCTGGGCCTCGTGAGACGGCAGGTAAGCCAGCGAAATGGTAATGCAGGCGATCAGGAAACCGAGCCAGAGGGGCAGGGTCCCGGTCAGGACCAGAGGCCAGAGTGCCAGCCAGACCGCCAGATTGGTGAAGGCCCAGGTGACAGCAAACCAGGGGAACTTCCCGATATGCTGACGCGCGATTTCACGCTCGGCGTGCATCAGCTGCGCGTCGTCCATATCCGCCACATTCAACTCGGTCTGTGTCATATCCAGCGCCCCCGCCATTGTGCCACTGCCCCCAAGAGGCCGGCGATGAGAAGTCCGGCGCTCAGCGGCGTCAGGTCATAGGGTGGCGTCACGCCGGACAGGCGAATGATCTGCGCCAGAAGAGGCGCGATGAAGCCGAAGGCAAAAATCAAGGGTCCGAAAAAGAAGATAAGCCTGATCACGCCCATGAAGATGCCTCCCGGGTAGAAAGATGACGCAGGCGTCATTAATTGTCAATCTCGGTCGGACCGGCGCCTAGTAGAGCGTGGCCAGTGCCTTGGCGTCATAATCATCGAGTTCGTCGACCCGGCCCTCGCGGATCTTCTGCGCCCAGAAAGGATCCTGCAGCAGGGCACGACCGACGGCCACCATGTCAAACTCGCCTCTGTCGAGGCGTTCGATAACATCGGCAATCGGACGGGTTCTGGAGTCTTCTCCCCGAAAGGCGCCGATAAAGTCCGAGGAGAGGCCAACAGAGCCCACCGTGATCGAGGGTAAACCGGTCAGTTTCTTGCACCAGCCCGCAAGGTTGAGGCCGTTCTCACCATCAATGTCCGGGAACTCGGCATCCCACCAGCGACGCTGGGAGGCGTGCAGCACATCGACACCCGCGTCGACGAAAACACGCAGGAAGGCCTCAAGTTCCTGAGGCGACTGCGCCAGACGTGCCGTGTAGTCCTGCTGTTTCCACTGAGAGAACCGCAGGATGATGGGAATGTCGTCTCCGACCTGTTTGCGACACTCGGTGATGATGTCGCCGGCGAAGGTCGCCCGGGCCACCAGGTCTCCTCCATATCTGTCGCTTCTGGTGTTCATCACGCCCCAGAAGAATTCGTCGATCAGATAACCGTGAGCCCCATGTATTTCCACACTGTCAAAGCCGAGCTTTGCCGCCTCACCGGCGGCATTGGCATAGGCCATGACCATATCGGCGACCTCGGAATCGGTTGGCTCCGGCTGGACCTGCTTGCCCTTGTGGGTTCGCCCCGACGGGCTGTCTGTGACCGCGTCGGGCACCGGGCCCGTTCCGGGCTTCCGCATCATGCCCATATGCCAGATCTGAGGGGCAATTTTACCTGGCCCGGCATGAACCGCGTCGACCACATTTCTCCACCCGTTCAGCGCCGCTTCCGCGTGGAAATTGGGGACGCGGGGATCACTCGAGGCTCCGCCCCGGTCGACCGTCGTGCCCTCGGTGACGATGAGGCCGACATCGGCATTGGAGCGGCGGCCATAATACGCCGCGACATCCGGCCCGGGGATTCCGCCGGGCGAGAAAGAGCGTGTCATAGGGGCCATCACGATTCGATTGGGGACGGTCATCCCCCTTATCTGGATCGGCTCGAACAAGGGATTCGTTGAGGACATTCATGGACTCCTTCGGGATTTCGTGGCTTGTTTGCCGGGCGTGTGGAGGCGCCGCAAGCCTGCCGTTGCGTTAGTTCGCTCTCGCTGCATGCAGCGGGCCCTGCCGGCGAATGATCGGGCGGGGTTATCCGGTGGGGGAATGTTCAGGTGAAATTCATTTGCGGTCTGACACCGTGAAGAGGGAGGAAATCCAGATGATGAGACCGATTGCTCTTCTGGCCGTTCTGGGGACGTTGGTGGGCTGCACCACGCCGGGCCTGAATTACAACACCACCCTTATGGCGAGCAGCCCCGCCGCGGCGGCGACCCGGAATGTCAGCGTATCCCATTTTGCCGGCCCTGCGGGTGGCTGGTATGCTCGTCAGTTCGAGGCCATGCTGGCCAACACCACGCTGGATGGTCAGGCCTGGTTTGCGCTGGCCGATTATGAATATCTCGCCGGGCAGCCCGTCGGGATCTATTCGGGCACCATCAATATCGTGCGCTACGACGTGTATGATTATACCCGGATGGAGAAGAAATGCGTGGAGTGGGATGGCCTTTTTGATTGCGAACGACGCGAAGAGGTCCTTGAATATTGCGTTGAGGAAACCCTTGAAGTTGATGTCCGTCCAAGGCTGAGGGATGCAGCAACAGGGGAAACGGTGTTCACCCATATTTACGAGGGTCGGGCTGGGAATAAGCGATGCCAGACCGACCCCCATTATGGCTGGTCTCACGGAGTGGGGAACTATGCAGGCTATGGCGACCTGATCGATGGTCGGGGTGTCCTGTTACGGGAAGCGTTGTCGCGTACCCTGCAACGGGTTCGTCGGGACATTGCCCCGCGCAATGTCACGGTTAAGGCTGTTTTCGCGGCCAAGGCGATTGATCCCGAGGTGGCGGCTGACCCGCGTTTCGAAGAGGCGGTCAAGGCCGGGCTGTCTGATCCTGTCCTGTCCTGTTCGCTGTGGACGGATCTGATCGCGACCTATCCGGAGGCGCCCGCCGTGGTCCATAATCGCGGGGCGTGCGCTGAGGCCGAGGCCGACTTTGCGGCGGCTCAGCAATTTTACGGTCAGGCGGTTTCCCTTGCCGGGGCCTATGCCGGGCTGGACCCGTCTCTGCTCGCGCCCATCCTGTCGTCGCTCGAGCGGGTTTCGGATCAGCGCTACGATCTGGAGCTGCTTGATGATATGACTGAGGGCGGCGACGCCGAGCCACCCGTCCTGAAGCCATCTGAGTCTGGCGCCTGAGCCAGGGTAAGCCGGGACCGGATCACTCGGTCTCGCGCTGGTGGCCATCAAGTCCGGTCTCGAGGCGTTTGGTCCGGAGCCGCTCGGCCTCTTTTTCGGCCTTGGTGCGCCCATGGCGGAGCCGGTTTTCCTCCGCCTGCTGAGCCCTGGCGGCCCGGGCACGCTGTTTGCGGGCCTTGTTCAGATTGATAGGCGTGACCATCAGTCCTTCTGGGCGTTTCGCCACTGTTCCATGGCGAGCGAAATGGCAAAGGTTTCGCGGTATTTCGGACTGGAGGCCGGGCGCGGCGCCCGGGCCGCGGTCAGGGCCATGATTTCGGCCAACTTGTTATGGGCCGCGCCGGACTGGCCCGCGCCGATATAGGCATGAAGTTCGACAAGCGCACTCGATAAGGGGTCGTTGGCCCGGATGACAAAATAGGGCTCATCCTCGCTGAGACGGGACAGGACGTCGAATTGAGACGGATTGGCCTTGGAGCCGATGGGCGCAGTGGTCATGGATGAAGTCCTCTTGAGATGCGGGCACAATGCCGTTCAAGCGGGCGATTCTGCAAGTCTGCTGCGCCCGCCTGCTGCGATCACCCTGGGCTGATCATGTTTTCAGGCCGGACGATCGCGTCGAAATCCTCTGCCGGAATGCCATCCTTCACCGCCTCTTCGCGCAGCGTGGTGCCATTTCTGTGCGCCAGTTTAGCAATTTTTGCGGCCCGGTCGTAGCCATATTTCTCTTTCAGCGGGGTCACCAGCATCAGGGAGTTCTGCAGGCCACGCTGGATATTATCGAGCCGGGGCTCGATGCCGACCACGCAGTTCTCGGTGAAGGACACCGCGGCATCGGCGAGGAGCCGAATGGACTGGAGCAGATTGTAGCTCATCATGGGATTGAAGACGTTCAGCTCGAAATGTCCCTGGCTCCCTGCAAAGGTGATTGCGGCATTGTTGCCGTGGATGTGGGCACAGACCTGGGTGAGTGCCTCGCACTGGGTGGGGTTGACCTTGCCCGGCATGATCGAACTGCCCGGTTCGTTTTCCGGCAGAGCAAGTTCGCCGAGTCCCGAGCGGGGACCTGAACCAAGGAACCGGATATCATTGGCAATTTTGAAACAGGCCATGGCGGCTGTGGTGATCGCGCCATGGGCGAACACCATGGCGTCGTGGGCGGCCAGCGCCTCGAACTTGTTCGGGGCCGTGATGAAGTCCAGTCCGGTAATCTGGGCAATCTTGGCTGCAACCCCTTCGGCAAAACCAACCGGCGCGGACAGGCCGGTGCCGACCGCGGTGCCGCCCTGAGCCACTTCCAGCAGGCCCGGCAGGGTCTGCCGTATCCGGTCAATGCCCCGTCTCACCTGATGGGCATAGCCGGAGAACTCCTGTCCCAGCGTGACAGGCGTGGCGTCCTGGGTGTGGGTCCGCCCGATCTTGATGATCTGTGACCAGGCCTGCGCCTTGTCATTGAGCGCATTCTCCAGTTGCTGAAGCGCGGGCAGCAGGCGGTGGGTGATTTCCTCGGCCGCGGCGATGTGCATGGCGGTCGGGAAGGTATCATTGGAACTCTGTGACATGTTGCAATGATCATTGGGGTGGACCGGTGTTTTCGAGCCAATCTCTCCGCCGAGAAGTTCGATTGCCCGGTTTGAGATCACTTCATTGGCATTCATATTGGACTGGGTGCCGGACCCGGTTTGCCAGACCACCAGCGGGAAATGAGCGTCGAGCTTGCCTTCCATCACTTCATTGGCCGCCTTGACAATCACCTCGCCAAGGCCCGGCTCGAGTTTGCCCAGGGCCATATTGGTTTCGGCAGCGGCACGCTTGATAATGCCGAGGGCCCGGATAACCGGTTGTGGCTGGGTTTCCCAGCCGATCTTGAAATTGCCGAGGCTGCGCTGGGCCTGCGCGCCCCAGTATCGGTCTGCGGGGACGTCGACCGGGCCCATAGTGTCACTTTCGACCCTGATATCTGCCTTGCTCTTCCCGGTGTCGCCCATATCCGCCTCCTCGTGTCCAGGTGTGATGCGGGCTTTAGCATGTCGTGGCCGCCCGGCAAGCCCAGTTCCCTGTCAAACAGCGATCCCGGTTCGCGGAAGTCTGCCGCCGCGCCGGGTGTGCATTCAGCCCGGAATAGCGCTATGGCTCTTGCTGACCTTCAATGGGGGCATCTGGCGCCTCCGATGCGCAGTATGTAGAGGGCCGTAGGATATGCCATCGCTCCAAATCTCTGCCTGTACGTTTCGGCGCCCTGAGGGGCTGCAGGCCCTGTTTGCCTCCCTGGCCCAGTTGGTGCGTCCCGACGGCGTCGAGGTGTCGGTGTGTGTGGTCGACAATGACACAGTTCCGTCGGCCGAGGCGCTGGTGATGCAGCTGGGGGCCGGGCTCGATATGCCGGTCCATTATGTCCATGAGCCCCGCCCCGGTATTCCCATGGCCCGGAACCGGGTGCTGGAGGCGGCCGCCGAGGTCGACTATGTGGCCTTCATTGATGATGATGAGACCGCCGAACCCGGCTGGCTGGTGGCCCTCTGGGATATGGCCTGCCAGAGCGGGGCGCAATTCGTTCAGGGCCCGGTGGTCATGACGGTTGAAGACGCCGACGATCGCTGGTGGCTCGATACGGTGTTCTTTCGCCAGCGCTCTTTTCCGGATGGCGCCGCGCGGCGGGAAAGCTGGACCAATAATGTGCTGGTCGACATGGCGTTCATTCGGGACAGGGCGATCCGGTTTGACGAGCGGCTGGCTCTGGATGGTGGCGAGGACACACTGTTCTTTCAGGACATGGTGCGCGCCGGGGGGCGGGGAGTCTTTGCGGCCGCGGCCCGTGTTCGCGAAGTTCAGCCCGCACAGAGGCTGCGCTGGTCATGGGGGATGCAACGCCAGTACCGCAACGGGATCAGCCGGGCCAATACCATGCGGCTGCGCAGGG
>CAJXMY010000089.1 GCA_913056435.1 uncultured Hyphomonadaceae bacterium
CTCCCCCATCAGTCGCGACAGGATGAACGCATCCTCGATCGCCATGGCGGCCCCCTGAGCAAGGAAGGGTAGCGTCGGATGCGCCGCATCCCCGATCAGCACAACACGCTCATCGTGCCATCTTCCCAGAGGAGTGCGGTCAAACAGAGGCCAGCGATAGAGCCTTGACGCGTTTTGAATGAGTGCCGTTATGACCGGGTTCCAGCCGTCGAAATCCCTTAAGGCCAGCGATCTCTTTCCGGTGTCCGTCCATGTTTCCATGCCATCCTGCGGGCCCTCGACCACCCCGACAAAATTGGCCAGCGCGCCTCCCCTTAACCGATATGTCACTGCGTGCCGTTTTTTTCCGACCCAGATACACGCCGTCGGCGGTGGGGCGGTCGCACCCAGCTCGTCCAACGGCACAGTCGCGCGCCAGGCCATGTTTCCCGTATAGGTTGGCTTATCTGCTCCCACCATTTGAGTTCTGACCATTGAGTGGAGACCATCTGCACCCACGAGGAAGTCGCCGGCCAGGACGGTTTTATCCGCGAGACGTACCGAGACCCCGGCGGCATGAGTGTCATAACCCACAACCTTTGCACCCAACCTCAAGGTTACGCCTCTCGCCCCGTTGACGGCTTTCAACAAAACCACGAGCAAATCACTCCGATGAATATTGAGGTATGGCGCATGCCATCGCCTTCGCGCTGACTCCGCCGCAGGGATCGAAAAGATCTTTCTTCCAGACCGCCCAAGCCGCATCTCCAATTGCTGTGGTTCAAAAGCCGTCTTCAGCAGATCCGTCTCCAGATCCAGAGCCCCAAGAACCTTCATCGCATTCGGGCTCAGTTGGATCCCTGCGCCAACCTCTTTCACTATCGCCGCGCGCTCAAGAACTTCGACTTCGATGCCGATCCGATGAAGAGCCAAAGCGGTGGTAAGCCCCCCAATACCCCCGCCAGCGATCAATGCTCTCATGCTTCATTCCAACATTCCTGTCTGGTGCCCGCTGTAACAGAACCGAGACCGCCAAACCATGCCATCAAGATCGACCTGCCCACGCTACAGGTCTGCATTGCTAAATCTTACTTGAGTACGTTACCGTCACTTCATCGCCGCGACCAGAGCCTAAAGAGCGAGGGCATTTCGGACATGAAGATGATTGGACCAGCACGAGTGATTCTCCTCGCGGTATGGCTCCTAAACGCCTTCCACCCTGAGGCCGCCGGACAGATCGAGTACGATGCCCCTGACCCGGTTCTGGATCAGGCGGTCACGCGTTGCCTGAACACTGAGGGGGTGACATTTTTCGAGACGGATCGTACTCTTTGTTACAATGCAGCCATTTTTCCTGAGCAATTCCTGAAGCTTAATGAGCTACCAGCCGCGCAACGCGTTATTCTAACGTCACCGGGAGGCAATGTGGCCACCGCCCGATTGATGAGCCGGATCCTCCAGCTTCGTGGCGAACCCGTCATCATAGCCGGGCAATGCATGTCCGCGTGCGCCATGGTCTTACTGCCCGGGCTGAAACAGGTCGGCATCCACCGATCGGCCCATCTTGCCGTGCATGGAATTACCATGATGGATTACCCCACCTGGTTCGGCTGGCTGCGAGACGGCGCCGCACCGAGCCGGATCAATCTTGTCACCGCTCAATTGGGTTATGATTTCGATTATATGTTACACTTGAGTGGTCGGGACCATATGCGAGATCCCCTGACCAGCGTGGCGGTCGACCTGGGATTCATTCAGACCGTCAGCCGACGGATGGAGAAGGACGCTGCCGACTGGCCATGTCGGCTGGACCCCAAAGAATACTGGGGAATGCTCGACGCCCAGCACCTGAAGACCTATCTCGGCGATCGCCTGACCCGCCTCGAATCCTTTGCAGGACATTGGGATGATCCCGGAAATCGAATTTACCGCGAGATTACCCAGCCGCTGGGCGCACAGACATATGTTTTCAAAGGTGACCTGCAGACCGCGGGCTGCGCCGATGGATCCTAATCGGTCATCCCAGCCTTGCGGGCAAAATCCGCCGCGAAGGCCGCGAGCGGCTCCACACGAGCTTCCATGGCAGCGGCATTCGCGTTCGACGCCGTCCCGTCGCGAACACGTCCGATGATTCCCTGAAGGATCCCTGCGAGGCGGAAGCCGTTATAGGCAAAATAGTAATTCAATTCCGGCAGGCCCTCACGCCCTGTATGTTGGCAATACAGCTCAACATATTCGTCCAAGGTCGGAATCCCGTGACGTGTGAGATCCTCAATATCGATCAGAGCGGCCCGGCCCGGATCATTGCTGGGCATGACCCAGTTCATGAGGTGGTAGGAAAAGTCGGCAAGGGGGTCACCCAGCGTGCAGAGTTCCCAGTCCAGAACCGCGATAACCTTCGGCTCGGTGGCATGCAGCACCATATTGTCAAGCCGATAGTCACCGTGAACGATGGTTGTCATATCTCCCGCAGGGATATTTTTCGGCAACCAATCGATCAACCGGTTCATATTCTCAAGGGTCCGGGTCTCGGAGAGCTGGTATTGTTTTGTCCAGCGATGGATCTGGCGCGCCACATAGTCGCCTTCCTTGCCGAACCCCTCCAAACCCGCTTTGCGCCAGTCAACATTATGCAAATCCGCAAAAGTCTTCACCTTGGCTTCGTAGATGGCCCGCCGTTCAGACGGATCCATACCGGGAAGCGTGCCGTCCCAAAGGATGCGTCCGACCACCATGTCCATCACATAGAACATCGTCCCAATGACGTTATCATCTTCACAAAGACCATAGGGCCGTGCCACCGGGTAGCCCAAGGGGTAGAGCGCTGAAATGACCCGAAATTCCCGGTCGACGGCATGTGCGGAAGGCAAAAGTTTGCCCGGCGGCTTCCGACGCATCACATAGGTCTTTCCAGGAGTAACCAATTGATAAGTCGGGTTTGACTGGCCACCCTTGAACTGCCGGACCTCCAAAGGCCCCTGATAACCTTCGACGTGTTGTTCCATCCACGTAGCCAGGCGCGCTTCATCGAATTTATGCGTGTCTGCAACAGGCTTCGTGCCGGTGAACAGCTCCTGAGCGCTGGCGTCAGATGCCATACCCACCTCCCATTTTAAAGCATTTGAACCTGCTTAACCCCCACGGCCGGGGCCGACAATACCAACCCCAACGTCAGGGTGTGGCGGATAGCGCTCTGAGGACGTCAAGCGCACGTTCCCGATCTGACGCCGGCACGAACAGGTGATCATGATGGTAGGCCGCAATCACGTTGCAGGGAATCTGCGCGGCGGTCAGTGCGGCTGAAACGTGCGCCAGAAACCCAATGGCGTGCAGATCGGAATAGACCGCCAGTTCCAGCCACACCCACAGCTGGGTGGCATCATCGCGGGATGTTGCCGGGCGGATCTGACTCCACCCTTCCCGCTCCCTGAACCAGAAGATGCTTCCCTGAAGCTGGGGCGCCTCATCAGTCGTGTCGTAAACCCATAACCCCGCATGTTCATAGACGCGCAGCGTCCTGAGCAGCTCCGTCAGATCCCGCTCAGGGGTGGTCATTGCCGAACGCGCCACCCAATGTCCCGGCGGTAGAAGCCCCCCGGCCAATCCACGTGGTTGACGCCAGCATACGCCTTGCTGAACGCCTCATTCAGCGTGTCACCGGTGGCGGTGATCGCCAAAACGCGCCCCCCATTGGAGACCAGTTGACCCGTGTCGTCGAGGTCGGTGCCCGCCTGAAACACCATCACACCCTCCACCGCTCCGGCCTCGTCCACGCCCCTGATGACCTCCCCTTTGACATAAGCCTCTGGATAGCCGTTCGCCGCGAAGACAACAGTCGCACTCGGCTGAAAGGACTGCAGCCCCATCATGTCCGTAATCTGGCGATGACCGAGGGCGAGTCCTCCCGTCGCACAGGTCAGCAAGGCCGGGACAATGTCACCCGGGAGGCCGGCCATCAGGACCTGGCACTCCGGATCCCCGAAACGGGCATTGAACTCCACCACCTTCGGACCCTGATCGGTGACCATAATGCCAATATAGAGGACCCCCTGATAGGGCATATCGTCCTCAGTCATTCCCGTGATCAGGGGTTCCGCGATCAGGGTTTGAACAAGCTCGAGCAGACGCGGCGTCACAACAGGCGCCGGCGCATAGGCCCCCATTCCTCCGGTATTGAGTCCGGTATCGCCTTCTCCGACCCGTTTGTGGTCCTGAGCCGCGGGAAGATAAATGGCTCCTTCGCCATCCGTGAGGACAAAAATCGAGGCCTCTTCGCCCTCCATGAACTCCTCAATGACAATTTCGGAAGACGCATCGCCGAACTTGCCTGTCATCATGGCTTCAACTTCGTTTTCAGCCTCCTCCAGACTCTGACAGATAACGACCCCCTTACCGGCCGCGAGGCCGTCGGCCTTAATAACATAAGGCGGGGACTGTGTTTCAAGGTAGTCAAGCGCTGCGGTCAAATCGGTAAACCGCCCATAGGCTGCGGTCGGGATATCATATTTGGCCATCAAATCCTTGGCAAATCCCTTAGAGCTCTCCAATTGAGACGCACGCTGGCTCGGCCCGAAAACATCGAACCCCCTCGCGCGAAGGGCATCGGACAGGCCCGCGGCCAGTGGGGCCTCCGGACCAACCACCACGAGGTCGGGCACGATCTGGAGCACCAGCTCCTGCATGTTCTGAATGTCAGTCGGGTCAACGTCAAAACAGGGGCCGACAGAATCCATGCCGGGATTGCCGGGCACACAAAACACCTCGTCAACCAAAGCTGACTGCCGAATTTTCCAGGCCAGCGCGTGTTCACGGCCGCCGGAACCAATCACCATAATCTTCATGACTTCAGCACATGTACCGTTCGGGAACGCATTGCAAGAGGTCTGAATAAGTCGCTTCTGCGGTGGTGACGACACCGTCAGAGCAGGCTACTAATTCAGAAATGAGCGAAGACTTTCCAACAAACCAAACGGAATGGTCGGTTTCCGAACTCTCCGCCGCGCTCAAAAGAACCGTTGAGACCACCTATGAACATGTCAGGGTCCGAGGGGAACTTGGGCGCGTCACGCTTGCCCGCTCGGGGCACATGTACGCCGACATCAAAGACGACAGGGCAGTGCTGAACACGGTCATGTGGAAAGCGCAGGCAGGCCGCCTCAACTTCCGCCCGGAAGAAGGCCTCGAAGTCATCGCCACAGGCCGTCTGTCAACCTATCCGGGCCGCTCCGCCTATCAGTTGATTGCCTCGTCGATGCGTCCGGCCGGCGTCGGCGCCCTCATGGCCCTGCTGGAAGACCGCAAGAAAAAGCTGGCGGCGGAAGGTCTGTTTGAACCCCAGCATAAGAAGCCGCTCCCCTATCTTCCCGCGACCATTGGCGTCGTGACCTCTCCTACCGGGGCGGTGATCCGGGATATACTTCATCGGTTGGAAGATCGGTTCCCGGTCCGTGTCATTCTGTGGCCTGTCCTCGTTCAGGGGGATCTGGCGGCCACACAGATCGAACAGGCGATCCGTGGGTTTAACCAGCTGCCAGCACCGGACCGTCCCGATCTCCTCATTGTTGGACGCGGCGGGGGCTCTATCGAAGACCTGTGGCCCTTCAATGAAGAAAATGAGGTCAGGGCCGCCTTCGACAGTGACATTCCTCTTATCTCTGCGGTGGGCCATGAAACCGACACAACCCTGATCGACTTCGTCTCTGACCAACGTGCTCCGACACCAACCGGTGCCGCCGAGATTGCTGTTCCTGTCCGAAATGACCTTTTCCTGACTTTGCAGGAACACGGCCATCGCCAGAAACGCGCCCTCGCGCGGCTGGTGCAGTTGCGGCAGGAGCGTTTACAGCGGTTCCGTCTGCCACCGCCCGAGCGCATGGTCGAGGCCCGCCGCCAACATCTGGACCACACGGCCCGCCGACTGGAGACGGGGCTGTTACAGCTCAGCGCCCGAAAGCGCCTTCGTCTCACCGAAAAAACCGGCGGGCTTCGGCCTGAAACTCTGCGCGCGGATCTCAGACGCAACAGGTTAAAGCTTCACGACCTCATGGCACGAGCCCATGCGGCCCAGGCCCATGTCCAGGCCCGGTGCAGCAGCCGTCTTGCGGGCCAGACAGCACTCCTGACGGCTCTGTCCTATCAGGCGACTCTGGCGCGTGGATACGTTCTCGTTCGAGCGCCTGATGGGGCCATTATCAGGACCGCACGCGACGCTTCTGTGCTGCCGTCAATGGACCTTCGCTTTCATGATCACGACCTCTCGGTCGCGCCCATCGGAGACCGGGCCCAGAAGCCAGGAAAGGCCGTCAGACGCACCTCTGACAAAGCGGGTTCGGTCCGACAGGGAAAATTACTGTAATCAGGGTCTGGCCAACCCTTCCTGAAGGCCTGCCACAGCCAGCCCTAAAGTTGTCCCAGAAGATAGTCCGCGCTGGAGACCTCAAAACCGCCCCCTGCTTCGACATTCAGCTCTTTGACAACACCATCGACCACCAGCATGGAGTAACGCTGGGACCGTTGTCCCATTCCGAAGCCCGAGGCATCCATTTCAAGGCCCAGGGCGGATGCAAAGGCTCCATTGCCATCTGCCAGCATCCGGATCTTCCCACCTACTCCCGAGTGCTGGCCCCAAGCATCCATGACGAAAACATCATTTACCGAGGTGCACACAATCTCGTCAACGCCCTTCGCGGCCAGCTCATCGGCACGCTCAAGGAACCCCGGCAGGTGCTTTGCCGAACAGGTTGGGGTGTAAGCGCCGGGCACCGCGAACAGGGCCACCGTTCTCCCGCTGAAAACATCTTTCGATGCGACGGGCGCAGGGCCATTGGCCGTGACTTCCATGAACACCGCTTCTGGTAACCGATCTCCAACGCTAATCGCCATGAACGTCCTCCTATCATTTCAAGACTCACGCTAGCTACTCCAAGGTATCGGGGTTTCCAACCAGAAACTTGCAAAAGCCGCCGGCTTACCACACGGTCGGATATGGAGGTCTGGATGACAACGCTTACGGGACAAATTCTGATTGCCCTGCCGGACATGGCGGACCCGCGTTTTGAACGCGCGGTCGTCTTGATTTGTGCCCACAGCGAAGACTACACGATGGGCCTGACTCTCAATAAACCGATCGGCACTCTGACATTGCCAAAATTGCTCGACCAGCTGGGTATCCCGCAGGATATTCATATTCCCGACCAGCCGGTTCTGAACGGCGGCCCCGTCGGGACCGATCGGGGGTTCGTGGTCCATTCCGGTGACTATTTTTGTGATGGCGCCACAATCGATGTGGCGGATGGGCTTTGCATGACCGCGACGCGCGACGTTCTTCGCGCCCTCGCCGGATCTGGTGCGCCGCGTCAGGCCATGCTCACACTAGGATATGCGGGATGGGGCCCCGGGCAGCTCGAAGCCGAAATCGCATCAAATTGCTGGATTGTTGCAGAGCCCGACCACGATGTCGTCTTTGACGCCCATTATGGAACCAAATGGGACAGGGCCTTGTCCTAAAGCTTAAGATATGGGATATATCTTATTGATAAACCCTAAGGTTCATCTTAGATCACAGTACGCGATTGTTAGGATCTTTTACGGTACAATACTAAATTTTCTACATATATTTCGTCTGCAAAGTCAAATGTCTCTCTGAACAATTTGGTTTAATTCTATTTTGGAGCGGCCGAAATTTGAGGCTAAATTTGAAGATTGGAAATAATTTACAGGTAATTATGTATGCATATATGAATCTGCTTATTACATATTGATAATTTTGATACCTGCAAGCTATTGATCATCATTCACTAGCCACATCATCATAAAACGCCATTTTGAATTCTATAACTATTTACTTTTTAGCATGAATAATTTCATATATTATCGATCATGTTTCAAATTTCCTCCCAGAATATAATTTCAAAAACGTAC
>CAJXMY010000090.1 GCA_913056435.1 uncultured Hyphomonadaceae bacterium
CCCGCCGGGCCAGCTCATCATCGGTGGTCGCGGGTATCCCGGACAGCCGAACCTCCATGTTCTGGGCGAGGGCACGCACCCCTTTCACCCGCTTGACCGCTCCCTCGGCCGCCAGCTTTTCGGCAAACGTCCGGACATGTCCCATGAGGGTCACGACGCCGTCCTCCACGCCCACCCCAATATCCGCAGAATCAAGGCTGGGTTCCCACTCAAGCTCCTCTTCCACATGCCGTTTGAGTGTCAGATCATCCATTTTAATCTCCACCGGGTTGAAGCCACTATTCGGTCTGCAGATAGTGGCGAAGGATCCTTGATCGGCTTTGATCGGGATCAAACCATGCAGGCCAGGTTTCGGGCTAGGTGATCAACTCCAAATGGAGAATCTGGATGAAGTTAGCGCATGGCAGCTGGGTGCTTGTCACCGATGGAGGGAAAGCCCTGATCCTCCGAAACCGCGGAGACGAGCGGCGCCTGGATCTCAACGTCGTCAAGGTTCGTCATCAGTCCGTTCCTGCCAACCGCGTTCTGGACAGGGACCGGCCGGGACGGTTCCGGACGCCCGCTGGCGACCTTGCGACCGCCGCCTGCGGCACGGCGCATCAAGACCTCGAGGCCGTGTTCATTTCCAAAACGGTCCGGCTGCTTGACCGCCTTGCGGACACCACAAGTTCAGCTGCCGTGGTTGTGATCGCGGACCCCCGCGCTCTCGGGATCGCCAGAGCCGCGCTCGCCCAGAAGCCCGGGCTGATCGTCCAGAGCGAGATCGGGAAGAACCTTGTTCATCAGGAGATGGACACGATCGAATCGGCCATCGCGCGCCATCCGGCCTGACGGACCAAGCCGTCCGGGCGCACGGCAGAAGGAGATCATTTCATCTGTTTTTCAGCGACAACGAGTTTTGCAGCCGCCGCCCTCGCCACCGGAGCCGGGCTCTGGTGTCTGTCCCGGGCATCGACGCGGGCTGCACTCCCTCTGGCGACGCTGCCGCTGATCTTCGGCGGGCATCAGATGCTGGAAGGCGCCATCTGGATCCATCTCCACAGCCATGAAACGGGAAATCACCTCGATCTCCTGCGGGCCATCTACCTCCTGATTGCTCTTACGCTCTGGCCTGTCCTTGCCCCTTTTTCCGTGTGGCTGGTAGAGCCCCCTTCGTCCTACCGCCGGGCGATACTGGGCCTGTGTCTGCTCGGTGCGGTGCTGAGCCTGTTCTATATCACGATCCTTCTCAACACATCCTCCGGGCTGGCCAGCGACAGCGGTCACCTTGCCTATCGAATTCTGTCCCCTGCAGACACAGGGCTCGGATGGAATACGCCCAGCCTGGCCCAAGCATTCCGGTGGAGCCTACTGGCCTATGCGGGCGTAACCGTCGGCCCTTTCCTTCTGTCTCAGGATCGGGTCCTGCGATGGTTCGGGCTTGTCATCGGCATCGGCCTTGGCATTTCACTTGTCATGCATCGATCTGAACTGATCTCTGTCTGGTGCTTCTTTGCCGCACTGGCCAGCATCCTTCTGGTGGGGGTCTTCGCGCGGCACTCCAGAATTTGCCATGCTGGCTCCACCTAAACCGCCGGTTTGTGCGAAGGGGCGCGCCAGGCCCGTGCGTCAGGGAGAGTCACAAACCTCATAGGGGGCATTTCCTGATCCGTTCGACTTCCACACCCGCAATTCTGTACAGCCCCCTCCGGTCGAGAATACGGAAGCAGTTCGCCTTTGGCAGATCAATCACGTTCTGCGATTTCAGCCGACTGAGCATTCGGCTTACGGTTTCCAGCGTCAGGCCCAGAAAATCCGCAATATCGCTCCGGCTCATCGGAATCGGCACGTAGGACGGCCCGCCATTTGAAAATCGAGCGTCAAGATCCATCAGAAAGGTCGCGGTTTTCTCCAGCGCGCCTTTACACCCAAGGAGCGTGTTCTGATTGCGCGCAGCCTCCATCATCTGGTCGATCCGCTCGAAAATAGCTTTTCGAAAACCGTCGGAGGTCTGGAGTACCCTGTCAAAGACACAACGGGGCATCATGTCCGCCGTGACATCGCCAAGCGCTTCGGCGCTGGTCGTGTGCAGCCCCGAGAAATTCAGTCCCAGCAAGTCCCCCGGCCCGGCGAAACTCTGGACCTGGCGCTGCCCGTTCAGGGTGACCGTATAAACGATCACGCGCCCCGATGTGATCAGGAAGACCCCTGCACAGCTGTCCCCCTCCAGAAAAAGGTGTTCCTTATGACGATAGTGGCAGGACCGCCCGGAAAAGAGCGACCTGAGCACGCTGCCCCTCGGGTCGGGCACGCACGGGCTCTGGGGGAGCGAAGGCGCTGACGAGGCATCGGTATAGGACATCGGACTGCCGGCTCCTGACCCCCCAGAACTCAAAAATCGACGCTAGGGTGTTGGAGCGGAGACGACCCGGCAATCCGGGAAACTACGGATAGGTCCAGGATCAACCGGCCCCAAAGGGAGCGTCGGCATAAAAAAAGCCCCGCACCGGCCGAAGCCGGGCGGGGTGGGCTCCAATCCGGAGCTCCGCAATGTGGGTCGGTGCGGCACAGGAACAAGCACCGACCCGATCTGCTTTTGGTGGGATCAGATATCCTCGATCAACACCGCATTGCCTTGACCATCAGTCTGGACCCCAACGAGATCACCATCCGAAAGAAGCTGATCGAGTGTTTCCGGCAGATCCCCGAACCGGAAGTCCTGATCGCCGAGTTCGACGCCGCGGGCCGCTTCAACAATCGACCCGTCAATCAACGTATCGTCGGTGACAGTAATCGTCTGTCCCCCGATGGTGAAGGTATTCGCAACGGCATCGAGATTACGAACCGTTCCCTGCAGCTCGAGATCCGGGTTACCCCCGGTCCCGCCACCGGCACCTGCATCTCCATTTCCAACGATGCCGTCTTCCGGTTCGAAAGACACCTCGCCGTCGGCCCCTGTAGAGAGCTGTCCGGACGTACAACCGAGCCCCGCCTCATCACTTTCGGCCTCGACAATGGCCCCAGCGGTGAGGTCGGAGAAGAACGTGGCCCGGCCAATTGCGACGTCATTGGCGTTCTCAAAATTCCCATCGTCCAGCGTGGTCGTATCCACGGTCACGCTGAGAATGCCAAATTCGGGATCGGCAATGCTGTCGCTGGCCACTGGCCCTTTAAGACTGCACGCCTGCTCATCTTCATCCTCGAGTTCAATCCGCGTCCAATCCACTGACCCATCTTCGTTCGGGACACCCCGGGCTTCGATGTAATCGCCAACACTGACACCCGCCAGAAACTCGGATACGGACAAATTATCCCCGTTCTCGAGCGTATCGTCGCTAATCCGGCTCGAACCCGTCGGCTCGATGACAATTCCCAGTCGGGTGGTCAGCGTTTCTGCCGTCGTATCAACAGCAGTGACGCGATCTTCGATTTCGACGGAATTTTCCCGTTCGACCTGAACCGTCGCAATAACCAGGACATTGTTGCTGTCGAAGGTGCCATAGAGTTCCACCCTCTGACCCACCAGGCCAACCAGCGCAGAGGCGTCAGCGACTTCTAGTGTGATCCCATTGATGACCACCACCTGCGGGTCTGAAAGCGTATCAACGGACTGAAGCAGGCCTTCAATCTCAAACTCGCCGGAGGTCCCAGCCGGCGCGAAATCATCTTCGCGTTCCACGCTGCGGGCGACCATGGCCCCCGTGCCGTCGACATCGGCTTTCACTTCGACATAAAGACCGACGAGATCGACAGTGGTTGGCAGGGCAAAATCAAATACGGTTCCGGAATTGATCAGGAAAACGGCGCCATTCACCGTCATGGTGCTGTCGTCTATAGAGACAGAGTCCACGAAACCTTTTACCTCTATTTCGTCACCATCAACACCAGGCTGACCAATCGGACCCGTCAGATCGTCTTCGCGCTCGACCCGGGTGGCCAAAAGACCGGTTTCGGTCGCAAAGCCGCTGACCTCAACGATCAGAGGACCGCCCCCGGCGATCACTTCCGGCGCGAGGTCCCGGATGTCTACGCCACCCAGTCCGTCATTGTTCCCGATATTGTT
The DNA here is from genome assembly GCA_913056435.1 of uncultured Hyphomonadaceae bacterium. Taxonomy (GTDB): domain Bacteria; phylum Pseudomonadota; class Alphaproteobacteria; order Caulobacterales; family Hyphomonadaceae; genus Henriciella. The sequence goes on from CAJXMY010000090.1 coordinate 4,043, forward strand.
GTCAAACACAGTGTTCGCATCAACGATGACAGTCTGCCCGACAACCTCAAACGTGCCCAGAGACGGGTTCACTGCATCGGGGACGATATTTGTGGCAGGTCCCTTCAGATCCTCATCGAACTCAATCCGATCCGCCTTGCGCACCCCATTTTCTTCGGTCGCGTCCACAGAGACCTTCATGCCAACAGCCAAAACGCTGTCATCGCCACTGACGTCCTCTTCCCCTTCGATCGCAATGACCGTCCCGGCTTCCACTTCATATTTGACGCCATTGACGAACACGCTGCCAAACCCGGTCACAACACCCACAGAAGCCACAGACGTTCCCTGGGGCGGCGGCGGCGGCGGCGGTGACGGTGGTGTGCTGCTTCCACCCCCGCCCCCGCAGGCGCCCAGCGACGCCGTTAACATTCCAGCCGCGACGGAAGAAAGGATGTGCTTTTTCATATTTGTCCCCTGAACTCCAACATGATGATGAGTTTCAATATAGGTCCCTAAGCCAATAGCCTTAAAAAATCTTGACGAAGACATATGAAACTTTGTCCATACGCCTAAGAGAACGGCCACACTTGCCGTTCCGCGACGAGAAACAGCGCGCGGCCGAGCAAACCGGGCTCCCCCAGAGGAACATGGCCGCCACGCCCGATAGGGTTCCGCCAGCCACGATTAGGTCATAGGAGCGCTGCCCCTGTGTGCCGGCAGTCTTGTTCTAGAAGCCCCAGACAAGCCTGCGGCCCCCAAGAACCCGCACAGGTTGCACCCAAATGCCGCGAAAGATTCGCTCTGGGCCCCGAACACCCTACTTCCTCTCATCAAGATCTCCCCGGGAAACACCGTTTTGTCTTGGAGCCTGCAGTGAACGAACATGAATGGAAGGACTGGATCGGCCGGTCCGAAACGTCGAACGACACCCTGAGCGCGGGGCCCGCAAACGCCCTGCGTGCAACCCTTGGTTTAAACGATGGACGCCTTCAGACCGGCTGTCACCTCCCTCATACCTGGCTTTGGCTTTATTTCTTGAATCCCGCCGACAAATCGGACATCGGGCCCGATGGACATCCCAAACGCGGTGGCTTTCTTCCCCCCATCCCGAACCCCCGTCGGATGTGGGCGGGCAGCCGTTGCAGCCTTCATGCGCCGCTGAAATGCGGACAATCGGCACGGAAGACCTCTGTCATCAAATCTGTCACTGAAAAGGCGGGGCGCTCGGGCCCCATCACCTTTGTGACCGTGGCCCATGAAGTCTGCGCAGATGGCGTCGTGGCATACCGCGAGGAGCAAGACATCGTCTATATGGATATCCCCGAGGTGTTTCGGCCCCCGGAGCCCCAGCCTGTTCCGGACTGCTCGTATCAGGAGCCAGTCTCCATCGATCCGGTGCTGCTCTTCCGGTTTTCCGCGCTGACCTTTAATGGACATCGCATTCACTATGACCGGCCTTATGCCATCGACGTCGAACACTATCCCGGTCTGGTGGTGCACGGACCTTTGCAGGCGATCATGCTGTTTGACTTCGCCACACGCCTCTTCCCGGAGCGGGCTCCAGCCGCATTCCGGTTTCGGGGCATGCGCCCCCTCTTCGACCATGACCTTGTGCAGCTGAATGCGCAGCCGACAGACTCCGGCGCTCTCGACCTTTACACCAGTAATGGGGAGGGGGCGATTTCGATGAAAGCCACACTGGAGTGGGCGTCATGACCGACCAGATGGCCATCCGTCTGGAGCGTTCAACGCTCATCGTTCCCGCCTCCAGGCCGGCGATGATTGCAAAAGCCGCCATGGCCAGGGCCGATGCGGTCTGCATCGACTGCGAAGACGCCGTTGCCCCCGACATGAAGACAGATGCGCGGGTCAATGTGGTTGAAGCGCTGAATACGTTGAATTTTGGGGACAAGCTCCGACAGGTCCGGATCAACGCGCTGGATACCGAATATGCCTACCGGGACCTCATCGACATCATTGAGGGCGCGGGCCAGAACCTCGATCTTGTGGTCTTGCCGAAGGCCAACCGCGCAGCGGACATCCACTTTGTGGACACCCTGCTGAGGCAAATCGAAACAGCCTGCAAACTGCCCCGCCCCATTGGCATTGGCGCTCTCATTGAGACCGCGGAAGGCTTGGCCCACATCCAGGATATTGCCGCGTCGAGCCCGAGGCTTGAATCGCTGATCTTCGGGTCCGGCGACTTCGCAGCGTCCATGCAAATGCCACTTGAGACAATCGGGGGAGCCGATTCCAACGATCGGCTCTATCCGGGCCATCGCTGGCATTTTGCGTGGCAGGCCATCGTCGTCGCTGCCAGAGCAAACGGTCTCAGGGCGATCGACGGCCCTTATGCCGATATCCGGGACTCTGAAGGCCTCGACCAATTTGCGCGTATGGGGCGTGCACTCGGTTTCGATGGCAAATGGTGCATTCACCCGAGCCAGCCCAGCCTCGTAGACGCCGTCTATTCCCCGACAGACGCGGAGTACCGGCACGCCCAACGGGTCATCGAGGCTTACAGCGTGGCCCTCGAGAAGGGCACCGGCGCCATCACCGTGGATGGCAAAATGGTCGACGCTGCGAATTTGAAAATGTGCCGGCACATTCTGGCAAAGGCTGAAAAAGCGCGGGCGCAAGCCTAACGCGCAGACAGGGAGACATCATGGTCAAGATTCTAGAAGGAATGCGCATTATTGAGGGCTCGGCTTTTGTGGCCGCCCCACTCGCAAGCATGACCCTCGCTCAGATGGGGGCGGATGTCATTCGTTTCGACCGCATAAAAGGGGGGTTGGACTATGACCGCTGGCCGGTCACCGAGCATGGACGAAGCTTGTTCTGGGCCGGCCTCAACAAAGGCAAACGGTCCATCGCGGTCGATATGTCGACCCCCCGCGGGCAAGAAGTGCTTACACGGCTGATTTGCGCCCCCGGAGAGCAAAACGGCATTTTCATCACCAACCTCCGGGTTCGGGGCTGGATGTCCTATGAAGGCCTGAAAGAACACCGGGACGACCTGATCATGCTTCAGGTCAAAGGTGACCGTCATGGCGGGCCGCAGGTTGACTATACCGTGAATCCCGCGGTTGGCTTCCCCATGGCCACCGGCCCCGAAGGCTCCGATGAGCCGGTTGGTCATGTTTTGCCTGCATGGGACTGTATCACCGGGCAACAGGCGGCTCTGGGTATTCTCGCGGCAGAGCGCCACCGTCGCCTGACCGGTGAAGGACAGCTGGTCGAGCTCGCCCTGAAGGACATGGCTCTGGCAATGCTCGGCAATCTCGGGATCATTGGCGAGGTGATGATCAATGGCGCCGACCGCCCAAAAATGGGCAACGCGCTCTTTGGCGCCTATGCCCAGAATTTCCGCTGCAAGGACGGCGTTCAGCTTATGGTCGTTGCGCTGACAAACCGGCAGTGGCGCAATCTCCGCACGGCCACTCAGACCGATGCCAAAATTGATGAGCTTTGCAGCAAAATCGGCAATGATCTGGAACATGAGGCCGCACGCTTCGAGCACCGTCATGCGATCAGCGAAATTCTCGCCCCGTTTTTTGCCACGCGCCCGGGCGCGACGGTCGCCAAGGCACTGGAGAAGGCGGGCGTGACCTGGAGCGAGTATCGGACCTTTAAAGAGGCCGTTCACAAGGATCCCGACCTGTCCTTGGAAAACCCAATGTTTTCAATGCTTCACCACCCCGGGATCGGATCCTTTCTGACACCTGGCAATCCGATCTCTTTTTCGGGAACAGACCGGGTGGAACCTCGCCGCGCCCCAAGCCTTGGTGAACATACCGAGGAAATCCTCGCCGAAATCGGCTACAGCGGCACCCAGATCGCCCGCCTCTATGATGA
>CAJXMY010000091.1 GCA_913056435.1 uncultured Hyphomonadaceae bacterium
GCGGTCGCAGCGTCGGCGTCTGTTTCAGAGCCGCCAGCAGCGCTGCGCAGGTGGGGCGCGCCGCATCTGCCTCGGTCAGCAGCAGCTCCGAAACGGGCCGGGCCGCCAGGGCGTCGCCCAGACCGTCAGGGTCCAGGGCGCGAACCTCGAACTGCCCGGTCGACACATCACAGGCAGCAAGCCCCAGCTCGGTCCCGCCGGCGGCGAAGCCCACAGCCATCAGGATCTGGCCCTGTCTTGGCGTCAGGAGCGTGTCCTCGGTCAGCGTGCCCGGCGTGACGATGCGCACAATGTCCCGCCGCACCAAAGCCTTGGACCCTGCGCGCTTGCGGGCCTGTTCGGGTGTTTCGGTCTGCTCACAGACCGCAACGCGCTCGCCAGCGCGGATCAGACGCGCCAAATACCCCTCCGCCGCGTGGTACGGCACGCCCGCCATGGGGATCGGGCGTCCCTCATGTTCGCCACGCGCCGTCAGGGTGATGTCGAGGATCTCTGCGGCGCGGACCGCATCCTCAAAAAACAACTCGTAAAAGTCACCCATTCGAAAAAAGAGCAGCGCGTCAGGATGTCGCGACTTGAGCTCCAGATACTGGGCCATGAAGGGCGTTGGCCCCCTAGATCCGACCTTTTTTGATCCGTCATCGCCCGTCTTGTTCGCCATCATCTTCCCGATTTTCTCCGGTCTGCCCTCGTTAGAGCATCCACGTCGGCTTGTCCCCCCTGCCAGACGGGCTTAGGACACTGAAAGCCCCCCTCCAAGCCCCGATGATGCGAAGCAGATTATCAATGCCCTCAAAACGTCCCAGCTTCACCGATCAGGAAGCCCTCGATTTCCACGCTAACCCAACACCGGGCAAGCTGTCCGTGCTCCCGACGAAGCCGATGGGAACCCAGCGCGACCTGTCTCTCGCCTACAGCCCGGGCGTGGCCGTTCCGGTCAAGGCCATCGCGGAAGACGAGGATCTTGCCTATGAATACACCACCAAGGGAAACACCGTCGCGGTCATTTCAAACGGGACGGCGATTCTCGGCCTCGGTGACCTCGGTCCGATGGCCTCCAAGCCGGTCATGGAAGGCAAGTCCGTCCTGTTCAAGCGCTTCGCCGATATTGACAGTTTCGACGTCGAGGTCTCGACTAAGGACGCCGACGAGTTCTGCACCGTTGTCCGCAATATCGGGGCCACTTGGGGCGGCATCAATCTGGAAGATATCGCCTCACCTGACTGCTTCATCATCGAGCAGCGCCTGCGTGAAGAACTGGATGTACCCGTCTTTCATGACGATCAGCATGGCACGGCCATCATCGCTGCGGCCGGCCTGATCAATGCCTGCCACATTACGGGGCGGAAGATGGAGGACCTCAAAGTCGCGGTATCGGGGGCCGGCGCCGCGGGACTGTCTGTGTCGAGCCTGATCCGGCATCTGGGTGTGCGCCGGGAGAATATCCTGCTGTGCGACAGCCGGGGCGTTCTGTATGAGGGCCGGACCGAACGCATGGACCAGTTCAAGTCCGGTTTCACCGTCAAGACGGATAAGCGCACCCTGGCCGAAGCCATGGACGGTGCGGACTGCTTCCTGGGCCTGTCCATCAAGGGTGCCGTCACGCAGGATATGGTCCGCTCCATGGCGGCCAACCCGATCATTTTCGCCATGGCTAATCCCGATCCGGAAATCACGCCCGAAGACATACGCCAGGTTCGCGGGGACGCCATCATCGCCACGGGCCGCTCCGATTATCCCAACCAGGTCAACAATGTTCTGGGGTTCCCCTATATCTTCCGGGGCGCACTGGATGTGCGGGCCCGCAGCATCAATGAAGACATGAAAGTTGCGGCCGCCCAGGCCCTCGCCGAACTGGCCCGCGAAGATGTCCCCGACGAGGTCGCCGCCGCCTATCATGGCGCCCGGCCGATGTTTGGTCCGGACTACATCATCCCAACCCCGTTCGACCCCCGCCTGATCAGCTTCATCCCGCCCTTCGTGGCACAAGCCGCGATGGATACCGGAGTGGCGAGAAAACCCATCGAGGATATGGAGGAGTACCGTCATTCGCTGGCCCGGCGCCAGGACCCGACGGCCAGCTTCGTGCAGGGTATACAGTCCAGTGTTCGGGCGAACCAGCGCCGCATCGTGTTCGCCGAGGGCGAAGAACCACAAGTGGTCCGCGCCGCCTGGTCATTCAAAAACCAGGGGCTGGGACATCCGGTCCTGATCGGTCGCGTCGATCAGGTCGAACGGGCCATGGACCAGATGGGCGTTCCGTCCGGGGCGCTCGAGATCATCAATGCCCGCCTGTCTGACCGCAATGCCGATTACACCGACTATCTCTATGCCCGGCTGCAGCGTCGGGGCTACCTCAAGCGCGACGCCCAGAGGCTGGTCAATCAGGACCGAAACATCTTTGGCTGCTGCATGCTCGCTCTTGGTGATGCCGACGGCATGGTGACCGGTGTGACCCGGAATTATGATGTCTGCCTGACCGATGTCCGCCTCTGCCTCGACCCCCTCCCCGAGGTCAACCCTATCGGCATGTCGATGGTTATCAACCGGGGCCGGACCATTTTCATTGCCGACACCAGTGTCACGGAACTGCCGACCGGTGAGGATCTGGCCGGAATCGCCATTGAAGCGGCCAGGGCGGCGAGCGGCCTTGGTTTTGTACCGCGCGTAGCCTTCCTGTCTTACTCGACCTTTGGAAATCCAATGGGCGAACGGGCCGAAAAAGTGCGCGAGGCCGTCACGATTCTCGACGGCATGTCGGACATCGATTTCGAATATGAAGGGGACATCTCCGCCGACATGGCCCTCAATCCGATGCACAAAGTGCTTTATCCCTTCTCACGCCTGACGGCCCCGGCCAATATCCTGGTGATGCCCGCCATTCACTCGGCATCGATCTCCACCAAGCTCCTCGAAGGCATGAGCCGCGCGACGGTGATCGGGCCCGTCCTGCTCGGACTGTCCAAATCCGTTCAGATCGCCTCGCTTGGGGCCACGGTGAATGATGTCGTCAATCTGGCGACCTTCGCAGCTCTGGATGTCGACCGGGTTCAGACCTGAGCGGCCGTTTCCGCCGCAGCCTCGCGGCCCTGACGCCACCATTCCAGCAGCGACAGGACAACCGCGACCCCTCCCAGCCAGAAGGTCACGATGAAGACGGTGAAGTAACCATCCGTTTCAATCATCCGCCCCAACAGGGGCCGGCCCAGCGTGCCAATCAGCATGGTCAGGGACGCCAGCAGCGCATACTGGACCGCAGCAAAACGCGGATTCACCACTGAGGTCAGGAACGCCACAATGGCGACGCTGGCAAACCCACCGGCCAGATTCTCCCCTGCAATCGCCATCATCAGCCGCGCCATGCGCTGATCCGCTCCGGGCATGACTTGTTCCGGGGATATGGCAGAGGCCCAGTCGGCAAAGGCTCGGAGCGGTGTTCCCAGATGGGAGACCTGTAAGAAGGCATCCATGACCGCTCCGCCGGCGGCCAGATCGGCAAAGAGAAGGTTCGTCACCGCCGCCAGAATGGCGCCCAGGACAAGCACAGGCATTCGGCCGACCACCGCAATCACTGCGGCGCCGACCGCGGCGCCGGCAATGGTCATGATCACGCCGAAGAATTTGGACGCGATCGCCACCTCATCAAGCGTATGGTGAAGCGCTCCAAAACGATCATCAAGATAAAAGGGATAGGCAAAGGCACCCCAGACGGCGTCGGTAAATCGATAGGTCAGGGCGAGAAGCAAGACCAGAACAGCGCCCCAGCGAAGACGATGGATCAGGTCCATCAGGGGATCAAAAATCGCCCGGAACAGGGCAGACATGATCCGCTCAAATGATGGGCCCTGTCCGGGGGGGAGCGCCGTCGGCACCTCGGCGGGTTCGGCCCGATGACGCCACAACAGGAAGGCCGAAAGAAGCGCTGGAAGCAACACCGTCAGAGCAACAATGAGAGGGCCCTGCTGGCGAACAAAATCCCGCGCACTCGGAGGCTCGGCGCTGGTGAAGGTGCGCACCATGAAAAGGGTGATCAGACCACCCGCCACCATCCAGCTCAGGGCGACCAATCCAGACTGGCGGTCGCGCACAGCGCGAGGAATGGCCGGAGCAAAGCTGGTCAGCTGATCCCGTGTCCGACGACTGGTCTCAGGCTCCGGCGCCAGCAGGGTGCCCGTCACCGCGAGCAGCATCATAGCCCCAATGATACAGTACACCGCGACCCAGCCTATGCGGGCGGCCAGCAGCAAAGCGGCGAAACCAGTCACGAAAACAGAGGCCCGATACCCGAACTGATACAAGGCCGACATGAGGTCCTTGTCTTCCTCGGTGCGCGCAACTTCAATCCGCCAGGCGTCGAGAACAATATCATGCGTGGCCGACATCAGCGCAATCAGGAGGGCGATGATCGCGACCACACCGATATTCTGCACGGGATTGGACAGGGCGAGGACCACCAGAAGCACCGCCATGGGAAGCTGGAACAGAAGCAGCCACGAGCGTCGCGGCCCCAGCTTGAGCAAGGGAGGGCTTTTCGGCGTCTGAAAGGCGGGGGCCCACAGATATTTGAAAGAATAGCCGAGCGTGATGATCGACAACACGCCAATGGTCGACGGGTTCACGCCCCCCTGCGTCAGCCAGGCATTCAGGGTGCCCAGGACGGCCCCGTAGGGCAGACCCGCAGCGAGGGACAGCAGCAGCATCGCACTCATGCGGCGGTCCTGAAGGGCTCTCAGGGCCCGGACGAGGCGGGCCTCCTTGTCCGCAGCAACAGGCTCGGCCGCCTCACTCATGCCGCCGTGTCCGTTCGTTCGACCGGCAGCCAGCGCTGCGCCAGACGCCGCAGGGTCTCGGCATCAAGCGGTTTCGAAGCAACGCCATTGGCGCCGCAGGCGCGCGCGCGCCGTTCAATGTCCGGGTTGATTTCGGCTGACACGGCGATGATGGGGACGTCGTGGCCGGTCTCCCTAAGACGCCGCATCGCTTCAAAACCGTCCATAATGGGCATACGCAAATCCATCAGAACCAGGCCGGGCCGGACCCGGTCCATCAAATCAAGGGCGTCCCGCCCATTTGACGCCATGGTTGTCTGAAAACCCGCCGATTCCAAGGCACGCTGTGCAATAAGGGCGTTCACCGGATTGTCATCGGCAATCAGGACCCGGCCTGTTCCGTGCAAATCAACCTCGGACTGGTCTGGCAAAACCGGACGCCCGGTCATCACCCGACCGGCTTGCTGGATCAGCGTTTCCCGCCGGAGCGGGCGAACAAGCCACCCCGCCGCACCAAGGCGCCGGAAGCGGGGAACGGCCATACGGTCCTCGGGCCGCAGCACGATCAGGACGGGCGCCGACGCACACAGAGCCAGCAGTGTCGTGGACGGCAGATCCGCGCTGGCCAGGATGAGATCCGCCGCGCTCGTACCCACCCGGTCCGGTGTCACGGGGACGAAGGGGCTTGCGCCAGCCTCCAGAAGGGGGGCAGACACCGCCAGCGCCGTCGCAGGGGACAGGCCCGCAAGCGCCACACGGCCCCTCAATTTTGGAGAGACCTCCTCCCCAGCCGACGGGTCCTCGACCTGAGCCATGGGCAGCGTGAGCTCAAAACAGCTTCCTGCACCGGGAACCGATATCACCCTGACCGCGCCCTTCATAAGGGACGCCAGACGGGACACAATGGCCAGACCGAGCCCAACACCATTGCCTTTATCCTGATCGGTCGGCCTCGCCTGGTGGAAGGCCTCAAACAGGCGCTGCTGTTGATCCGGTTCGATCCCCGGGCCGGTATCGTGGACCCGAACGCGCAGCACCCCGTCCGAATAATCCAGATCCACCAGAATCCCGCCCTCCACCGTAAATTTGAGGGCATTTCCGATCAGGTTGAAGAAGATCTGGCGAAGCCGGCCCGCATCCCCCACCAGCTGCCGGGGCAAACCGGGACGCGCAAGGACTGCAAGGTCCACGGCTGAGGACTGGCAACGCGGGGCCAGGAGTTCCGCGCATTCCTGGGCGAGACTTTCCGCATTGAGCGGCGTCAGCTCCATGCCGACCGCCCCGGATTCCAGACGGGCGAAGTCCAGCATATTGTTCAGCAGGTCGAGCAGCTGATTGCCCGACTGATGGATCGCACGGGCATACTCCTTCTGCGCCGCGTCGAGCTCCGTTTCCATCAAAAGGGAAACCGTTCCCAGAATGCCATTCAGAGGGGTCCGGATCTCGTGGCTGGTGGTGGCCAGGAAAGCCTGCTCGGGTCGAAGAGGTTTGCGTACGACGGTCATACGCTCTTATACGCCGCTTCCGACTGACGAAGTGTTAAACCGGTGACCACGCTCAGGCCGGACCGGCCCGGCCGTGCGGCGGCACGACAGCGGGACGACGTCGGTAGGACAATGCCTCGGCGAGGTGCTGGCGCCCGATGCGGTCACACGCGTCCAGATCTGCAATCGTCCGCGCGACTTTCAGGATCCGGAAATAGGCCCGGGCCGAGAGACCGAAGCAGGTGACCGCCTCCGATAAAAAGGCCCGCCCCCTGTCATCCAGCACGGTCTCCCGGAGCAGGACCTCACCCTCAAGATCCGCATTCACCGGCCGCTTGCCAGAGGGCAACACCATCCGGTTCCAGCGGGACCGCTGAACCTGACGAACCTCAGCAATCCGGGCCCGAACCTGTTCGCTACCCTCCGCGGGGCAGGGTGACGTCAGGTCCTGCACAGAGACCGGCGGCGTGTCATAGAAGAGATCGATCCGGTCAAGCAGCGGACCGGAGAGGCGCGCCTGATATTTCTGGATGCAGCCCGGTGCCAGATGACAGGAGGCGGCCAAATCGCCTCCACCGCACCGACAGGGATTCATGGCTGCCACCAGCTGAAACCGGGCCGGATAGCGCACATGACCGCTGGCTCTGGAAATGGTGACCTGCCCCTCCTCCAGAGGCTGACGCAGGCTATCCAGTGCCTGCACAGAGAATTCCGGAAGTTCATCCAGAAACAGAACGCCATTGTGCGCGAGGGAAATTTCCCCGGGCCGAATACGTGCCCCACCTCCGACCAGGGCCGGCATCGAGGCGGAGTGATGGGGTGCACGGAAAGGCCGGGCGCGTGACAATGTTCCCTGCTCCAGCAAGCCCGCCACCGACTGGATTTGGGATACCTCCAGAAGTTCCTCTGCAGACAGAGGCGGCAGCAAACCGGGAAGACGCTGCGCCAACATGGACTTTCCCGATCCAGGGGGGCCGCAGAAAAGCAGATTATGGCCCCCCGCCGCCGCAATTTCGAGGACGCGCTTGGCGCCTTCCTGTCCTTTGACGTCACGGAGGTCGGCAACATCGACGGGCGGGGGCAGGGTCCCCGTCGCGGGACAGTCAAGGCCGCATCGCCCATGAAAATAATTGATCAGGGACATCAGGCTGTCAGCGGCCAGATGGCCCGGGCCAGACCAGGCAGCCTCTGAACCGCAGCGCTGCGGACAGATCAGACGCAACTCCATCGCCAGCGCCTGAATGGCGGCCGGCAGGATCCCGATGGTGGGTTGCACCTCGCCATCGAGAGCCAGTTCTCCCATTGCCGCATAGCCGTCGAGGCTGTCGCCGGGAATCACGCCCATGCCCGCCAGGGTCGCCAGCGCGATAGCGAGGTCATAATGGCTGCCCTCCTTGGGCAGGTCTGCTGGCGCAAGATTGACCGTGATCCGCCGGGCCGGCATGGCCAGACCGAGCGCGCTCGCGGCTCTCCCCAACCGCCTTGTCGGGAAGTCCGACGATGGTGAAACCGGGCTGGACGGCCTGCGCCAGATGGACCTGTACATCCACCGGTCTGGCCACAATGCCTTCGAAAGAAAACGTCGTTATGCGACAGACCATCCTTACG
>CAJXMY010000092.1 GCA_913056435.1 uncultured Hyphomonadaceae bacterium
GTCTCGTCCGGACAGCTGGCTGATGATTCCGCCCAGTCGGATGCCGCGCGAGCCCTGGACAGCGTTTTGGAACGGCTTGATGGCTCGGGGTTTTCCGCGGGCTGGCTGTTCTGGCGCCGACCGAAGGCGGTACGTGGTCTTTACCTCTGGGGTGGTGTCGGGCGGGGCAAGTCAATGCTAATGGACGAATTGTTTGCCATTGCGACCGTGCCGGCCAGACGGGTGCACTTCCACGAATTTATGGGTCAGGTTCATGCGCGGCTGGCCAGGGCTCGCGCCCGAACCGATGTTAGTGACCCTATCCCGCCCGTGGCCAAGCAGTTTGCAGCAGAGGCCCGTTTGCTGTGCTTTGACGAGTTTCAGGTCAGCCAGATTGCGGACGCCATGATCCTGTCTAGGCTGTTCGAGCACTTGTTTGCGGCCGGTGTCACGGTTGTGGCGACATCCAACCGGCCACCAGAAGATCTTTACAAGGACGGTATAAATCGCGAGCTGTTCACGCCTTTTATTGACCTTCTTAAGACGCACTGTGAGGTCCTGCATTTAACCTCAGAGCGTGACTATCGGCTGGAACGACTTTGCGAAGCGCCGGTCTGGCTCGTGGGAGCCGGGGCAGTCGCCCTCGACGCCATGTTCGAGCGTTTGACATTGGGGGCGCCGCCGCAGACCTGTACGCTGCGGGTCCAGGGACGCCTGCTTGTGGTTTCCCGGGAAGCTGCCGGCGTCGCACGTTTCAGCTTTGAGGAACTGTGCGCCCGCCCGCTCGGCGCACAGGACTATCTTGCCGTCGCCGCGGCGTTTCATACGGTTTTGATTGACGATATCCCGCGTTTGCGTCCGGAAAACAGAAACGAGGCGGCCCGGTTCGTCGCTCTGATTGATGCCTTGTACGAGGCCAGGGTCAAACTTGTCGCCACTGCGGCGGCTGCCCCGGAGTCCTTGTATCAGGAAGGAACGGGAAGTTTCGAATTTCGCCGGACAGCCAGTCGGCTGCACGAAATGGGGTCTGCGGACTATATGGCTCTGCCTCATCGACAGTCGACGGTGACCCAGTGAGTGGCTCTGTCGGCAATTTGGTTTAGAACCTTATGTGGCCGAGCGCCGGAATTGCCAGGAGTGACAAGGACAATGTGGACATCTCTGCCCCGTTTGAGTTGGGTTTTGGCCTTAGTCGCTGTCGCCTGTCACCCCTCGGGGCCGCCGGAGCCGACCTTTGATCGCTTGGCCGCACAGGAACTGGTTCGCGCCCTCAGCGATGATGCGCTTGGAGGACGCCTACCGGGCAGTCCGGGTCATGCTGTTGCGCAGCGCCTGATCATCGAACGGTTTGAAGCTCTGGGTGTCGCTCCCTTTGAGGGACGCTATCGACACCCCTTTCGCTATGGGGGGGTCGGTTTCGGGGCCGATGTGATCCCTCGTCGGGAGCAAAAGGCCGGCACCAATTTAATGGGTTGGATCGAAGGCCGGTCAGACAGCGACTCTATTCTGATCATCACCGCGCATTATGATCACGTGGGCAGTGTTGGTGGGGAGGTCTACAATGGGGCGGATGACAATGCGTCCGGGGTTGCCGGGCTTTTGGCGATCGCCGATCACTTCTCGCAACATGATCCGAAACATGATGTTCTGCTCGTGGCTGTCGATGCGGAGGAAGAGGGACTCGCTGGAGCGCGTGCCCTGATCGACGATCCCATACTGCCGCGGGACAGGATCGTCATGAATTTGAATTTGGACATGATCTCCCGCAATGACCGCCCCGTTCTCTATGCCTCCGGGACTTCCCACTGGCCTTTTCTCGGCCCGCTGGTGGAGGAAGTCGCTTTGACGGCGCCCGTTGCACTGGAGCGTGGCTTTGACAGTTCTCGTGATGAGGATGATTGGACCCTGCAATCCGATCATGCCGTTTTCTATCGGGCAGGGATCCCGCATCTTTATCTCGGTGTGGCTGACCATGCTGATTATCACGGCCCGGATGATGTCTTTGAGAAGATCGACCTCGACTGGTTTGGCCGTTCTTTGACCACCGTCATACTGCTGGCCTCGGCTCTTGATCAGGCCTTGCCCGAGCTGGCTCCGCCGCCCTCCTCGGCGCCCTGAGCGCCGTCGGTGTGTTGGTTCCGGTTCGCCGAGGGGGTCAGACCATACGGCGCAACAAGGGCCCAGACATGATCTGGGATCATGTGTTTCATCCGGCGGGGCAGTGCCCTTTGAAGGTGAATCACTGTTTCCGCGGCTTTCATTTCAACCCGGGTCCTTGCAAATTCCAGTCCCCGGGGTCCGATGCGAGGCATGAGCCACCCCACAAGGGGACGCGCCCAGTCTGGCAGACTGCGTAGTGGCAGGCCGCCGGCGGCGCGCTCGACATTTGCAATGAAACCTCGGACGGAGGCCTGCCGTTTACCGGCGCTGTCCGGCTGGGATGTTTTGAGGTTGTGCTGAATGCCCGCAAGAAGCTGGGCGCCCCGCGCATTGCGCACGATCAGCCATTGCTCACCGCTTCCCCCCATATACCCGACTGTGATGTCCGCAAGAGAATTGGTGTAGTCCACGCAGGTCCGACAAGTCAGGGGGAAGAAGTCCGGTGGCAGTTTAGAAATCGGAAGCTGGAGGAAGGGAATGGTTCTGACCTCCCCATCACTGAAGCGTAGTTCCACATGATAATCCGCCCGGAACTCAAGATAGGTGATGGTTTCCGGAGCGTCGGACAGCAGCGCCAGGAAGTCATGAAACCTCTCTGTGGTCGTATTGTCCGAGCACGGTGTGCCTATGACGTAAAGTCTGTCAAAACCCAATTCGGCTTCCAGAGCCCGCAGGGCATAGATCTGGCAGGGGATGCCAATTATCGCGAGCTTTTTGTGACCGGCCTCAAGGGCGGGCTTCAGCAGAGAGAGGAGCGGCGCAAAGCCCATTCTCATGCCCCGGACGCCGGACATATCCGATGGCTCCGTGATCAGAACGGGGACAGGCCGCCACCGATCCTGTGCATCGGGTGCAACGGTGAGGACCGCATCGACAAGACCGGCTTCAAGCAGATGAGCGCCGATATGGCTTGTGATTCCCGTCCACTGTGCTCCTTCGGCCGCCGGAATCAGGCTGGCACGCAGCATCTTCTGGATGACGCCAAAGTGAAGTTCATCCGGTTTCGAGGGGTCACGGGGGCGCCCGTGCACGCGGGTCTCGAGGCTGTGATAGTCTGGGCGGATGAACTGGCAGGCGCGCCCACAGGCCTTGGGGTCATCGGTCCGGGAGATCCCGCAATCCGTGCACAGATTGCGGGGAATGGCCTCAGCAGTATGAGGCCGAGCTTCGGGACCGGGCGTCTTGTCTGTCATGGCTGCAGGAAGGCCTTTATGGGACGAAGTGTCAAAGCCGGAGCTTCCTCCTGAGGCAAATGGCCAATGTGATTAAACCGAATGAGGCGGGCCTGTGGCAGGGCACGCAGATAGTCATCCGCATTGTCGATCGGGATAATGCGGTCCTCTTCCCCCCAGACAAGGAGTGTGGGCACCTGCAGACCGGGCAGGACCCTGTCCGGGTTCGTCAGAATGGTCTGTCGCATGCGCTCAAGGAGTGCCTGCCGGGCGCCGGGTTGCATGATCAGATCATAATACCGGCTCAGGGTCGCGGCATCGGGGCTGGCCTGCGATCCGTAGGCTCTCCGCAAGGCCAGGTAGACGACAGGACGCGGCAGGAAGTAGGGGGCCAGGCGGGCGATAATCGGAATCCGGGCGGGCTGATTGTACCTGAAAAACGGGCTTTCATAACCATCTGGCGAAATGAGAATGAGCTGATCGACCCGGTCGGGGAAGCGGGCTGCGTAGGACCAGGCAATGCGGCCGCCCAGGGAATGACCGATGAGCGTCACTCGCTCAGCGCCATCTCGTGCCATCACGGCCTCAATCAGCTCGAAGGCCCGGGCATCCGTGTAAAGGCCGGTCTGATCGGGGGGTGAGAGGCCAGAACCCGGGAGATCAAACCGAAGGACCCGGTATCGGTCCATCAGGTCCTCGGCCCAGGCATCCCAGCTGTGCAGGCTGCTGCCAAAGCCGTGTATGAGGATCAGGGCAGGGTGGTCGCGCGACCCGTCGGCCCGCAGATGAACAACCGTCCCGGCGAGGACCACCAGATCGCCTGCCGACCTCAGATAGGGCTCTGACAGAGCGTCCTTGTCGGAGCCATGCCGGGGCGGGGTCTGACAGCCGGCCACCACCAGGAGGGTGACGCCGAGAACAGCGAGCAGGAAGGAGCGCAGGGTGGCAGCCATGATACGCCATAGAACCCCGCGCCGCGCGAACTGACAAGCAAAGAAGACAATTGCCAGTGTCAAATTCAGCGTTGACGGGATGGCGCTGACGCGCGACACAGGACCTTTCAGTCTGGGGAGGAGGTCTCATGCAGGACCATCTGGAACGTGTGATTCTGGTAGATGAAAATGATCAGGTTCTCCTCGACGGCCCCAAGCTTGAAACGCATGAAGACGGCCTGCTGCACCGCGCTTTCTCTGTCTTTGTCTTCAATACGGCCGGTGAGCTCCTGATCCAGAAGCGCGCCGCATGCAAATACCATTCAGCGGGGAAATGGGCGAATTCGTGCTGCGGCCATCCGCGGCCCGATGAGGAGACGCAGTCGGCGGCAGAACGGCGGCTGACCGAAGAAATCGGCCTGCACGTACCTCTTCGCTACGGCTTCAAGTCGAGATACATCGCCATGCTCGATAACCATATGATTGAAAACGAGATTCCCTATCTCTATTTCGGCGTGAGTGATGCGCTTCCGGTTCTGAACCCCGACGAAGTTCAGGACATTGCCTATGTCGGGCTTGAAGAGCTCAGCCAGAAAATTACAGCAAATCCTGATTCCTTCTCCGCGTGGCTCATTCACTATATGGACAGCCATGCAAAACGACTTAGGTCTTGGCGGGACAGGCTTCTCGTGGCTCAGCCATAATTTTGCCTCAACCGCCTGTGACACGTTGGTATTATTTGGAGAGAAAGTTGGAACTTGGTATGACGAACAAGACACGCCTTTTTGGCGCCGCAGCTCTTGCGCTTGTCCTCGCAGCCTGTGGGGGATCAGATACGCCGACCGAAACGACGAGCGCCCCGGCGGTCGTTGAAGATGTGGTTGGCACCGAAACAGAAATCGAAGCGGTCGAAACCGAGACCGTAGAAGTCGACGCGGTTGAAACCGAAACCGTCGAAGAAGAGGCATCGGAAGACGCGGCACCCGCCGAGGAGGCCACCGATGCAGAGGCGCCGGCAGAAGATGATACCGCCGCCCTTCAGGATACAGATATCCAGACCGCGGACCTCGAGGGTCTTGAGGAAGCTGTCCTGACCGCTGCACAGGGTGATGGCGCGAGCGGCTACGCCGCGCTGACCGGTGATGCCGGCCAGGGTCGGCGGGTCTTCACGCAGTGCATGTCCTGTCACGCCGTGCAGGAAGGCCAGAACCGGGCAGGACCGTCACTTTACGGCATTGTCGGGCGGACTGCCGGCAGTGTCGAGCGGTTTCGGTATTCCCGGGCCAATGCCGACTCAGGCATTGTCTGGACCGAAGAAAATCTGTTCGACTACCTTGAAAATCCGCAGGCTTACGTCCCGGGCACGACGATGGCTTTCCGCGGCCTTCGCAAGCCTCAGGACCGGGCCGATGTGATTGCCTACCTGAAGTCCGTGCCGAACAGCTAGGCCGGACCAAAGAAACGGATCTCAGAAGACACCGGAGCACAGGCTCCGGTGTCTTTTTATTTGCTTTGCACCCGTATAACGTGCTGTCATTGTCCTGACTTTGATTTGGGGGGTGTTTCAAGGTGGCAGTCTATCCTTTCTCCGCGATTGTCGGCCAGGAGGAAATGAAGCGTGCATTGATCATGGCGGCGGTCGAGCCTCGCATCGGCGGTGTGCTGGCGCTCGGAGATCGTGGCACCGGGAAATCAACCGCAATTCGCGCTCTGGCCGCGCTCCTGCCGAAGATGCCCACCGTCAAGGCCTGTGCCTATCGATGTGCGCCGGGGGCGCCTGCGGGCCTGTGTGAGCTGTGCGGGACCTCCGCGGCGGCCAACGGGCTGTCAACGCGCCTGGAGGCGCCCGCCGTTGTCGACCTGCCTCTGGGCGCCACCGAAGACCGCGTCGTCGGTGCGCTGGATCTGGAACGGGCGCTGGTCGGCGGCGAAAAGCGATTCGAACCTGGACTGCTGGCGCGGGCTCACCGGGGGTTTCTGTACATCGATGAGGTCAATCTGCTGGAGGACCATCTGGTCGATGTGCTTCTGGACGTGGCGGCCTCGGGTGAAAATGTTGTCGAGCGTGAAGGCCTCAGCGTCCGGCACCCGGCCCGCTTCGTCCTTGTGGGCAGCGGCAATCCGGAGGAGGGGGAGTTGCGCCCGCAATTGCTGGACCGGTTCGGCATATCCGTTGATGTCCGGACACCGACGGATTTGGCAGAACGCATGGAGGTGGTGCGCCGCCGGGAAGCCTTTGAGCATGACCCGGCCAGCTTCGTGACGAAATGGAAACGGGCCGATGGCGCCATTCGGCGGAAGATACAGGCGGCGCGCGAGCGCCTTGAGCATGTGGTTCTGCCTGATCCGGTCCTGGAAAAGGCCGTTGAGTTGTGTGTGGCGCTGGGCGCCGATGGTTTGCGGGGCGAACTGACCCTGATGCGCTGTGCCCGGGCCTATGCAGCCTATAATGGCCTGGACGAGGTCACCCTTGAGTGCCTGCGTACCGTGGCGCCGTCCGCGCTTCGCCACCGCCTGCGCAAGGACCCGCTCGATGAAACAGATGCGTCGGTGCGGGTCGTGCGGACACTCGTCGAGGTGTTTGGCGATTGAGCCCGCGGGCGGATCTGGCCACGCTGGAAGACGCCGGGCGGCAATTGTGGCAGGATGCCGATCTGGCCTCCGCGCTGCTGGCCATCGATCCTGATGGCTTAAAAGGCGTCTCTCTCAATGCGGCAGCGGGCCCGGTCCGTGATGGCTGGTGGGCCCATTTTCGGGATCGGGTCAACCAGATCGGGCCCATCGTCCAGATGCCGGCCGGTAGCCCGGAAGACCGGGTCCTTGGGGGTCTCGATCTGGCCGGAACCCTGGCGGCGGGGCGCCCTGTGATGGAAGCGGGCCTGCTCCATCAAGCCGACCAGGGTATGCTGGTCGTGCGTATGGCAGAACGCCTGCCCCGATCTACAGCGGCCCATCTGGCCGCAGCCCTCGATACCGGGCAAGTCCGGATCGAGCGGCAGGGCCTGTCGGGCTGTGTGGCGAGCCGATTCGGGTTGATCTTATTCGATGAGAGCTGTGAGGAGATGGTCCATCCCCCGCAGCTCCTGCTTGAGCGGATGGCCTTCCACATTCCGCTCGACGGGGTGTCCATACGGCAGGCTGCGCTTCCGGTCATATCCCGGGACCTGATCGGGCGGGCCCGCGAAGCGCTGCCGACGCTTCATGTGCCGGATGACATGGCTCGGGCGATTGACGCCGCGGCCCTGCAGCTTGGTGTGACCAGCCTGAGGGTCCTGCAGTTTTGCCTTCGCGCGACGCGCGCCCTGGCCGCTCTGGATGGCGGCGGCGACGTCGAGGCCAAACATGCCGAACTGGCCTGTCGCCTGATCCTCAGCCCACGGATGACTCTGCCGCCCGAGCTTGCCCCGGAAGAGGTGGCGCCGCCGCCGGTTGAGGAGGGCGGCGAGAGCCCCCAGAGCCAGAGCCGGGAGGAAACGCGGGAGCTGGAAGAGCGGCTGGTTGAGGCGGGCAAGCTCTCTTATGCCC
>CAJXMY010000093.1 GCA_913056435.1 uncultured Hyphomonadaceae bacterium
AGGCGGCCTCTGCCTGGCCCCTGACGGTCTATGGCAGCCGGATTTCCTATTATACAGGCAAGCTTGAAACTTATCTGCGCTATCGCTCCATCCCCTATGAAATGGGGCATTATCTGGCCAATCGCCGGCGGCTGAAGGCGGGGGCCGGCGTGGTCCAGATGCCTGTCGTGGAGCTGGCCGACGGGCGCTGGATGAGCGATACGACCCCCATGCTGGCCTGGCTGGACAGCCAGCAGGATAGCCCGTCAATCTATCCGGTTGACCCCGTGCTCAATTTTCTGGCCCTGCTGATCGAGGATTATGCCGATGAGTGGCTCTGGCGGTCGGCGATGCACTATCGCTGGTCCTATCGGGCCGACCGGCAATATGCCGCCGAGGCCTTGTACACGGAATTGGTGAAGGGGGTTCTGCCCCTGCCGCGGCCCCTTGCCCTCAACCGTCTGAAACGGCGCCAGCTTGGAGGCTTTGTTAAAGGCGACGGGGTGACGCGCCGGACCCGGTTTCACGCAGACCGGACCTATTTGACGGCTCTTGATTGTTTACAGGCCATATTGGTCAGGCGCCCCTTCCTTCTCGGGCAGGCGCCCACCATTGCGGATTTTGGGCTGATGGCGCCGATGTTCCGGCATTTCTCGCAGGATCCGACCCCGTCTGAGATTATGCGTCAGCGGGCCCCGGGTGTGTATGCGTGGGTCGCACGCATGTGGAACCTCAATCCGGCATTCAGCGGCGGCGACCTCATCGCTGAGGTGGACGCCCCGCTTGAGGCTCTGTTGCTGGAGGTGTGTGAAACGCATCTGGTCCAGCATGGGCAGAATGCTGAGGCGTTTGGCGAGGACCGAAGGCACTTCAAGATGACCGTTCAGGATTGCCGCTATGCGCGGCTTCCGGTGTCACGCTATCGCGTCTGGTGCCTTGAGCAGTTGCGCAAGGCGTGGGCCGCACTGGATGGCGCAGCCCGGGCCCGGGTGAAAAGCCACTTATCCAGCCCCATGGCGCGCATTCTGTGGGATGATCTCAGGTTTGTCCCATCGGGCTATGACGAAGACGGCTCAGCCCCGTTCAATCGTGGGATCAACGTCTACGGGTCGGGCGTACCGCCGCGCTGAGACGGGCCTGGCTCAGGCCCAACCCTCGAGATGGTTCTCCCGGATGACCCGCTTGGTGGCCCTCAGCTCCAGCAGGCCGGCGAGGCCGGTCTCTTCGAACAGGGCCCGCAGGCTGGCCTGATCGTCTGCATCGAGCCCGTCGAAGGCATCGGTGATCCTTTGCAGGAGATAGATCCGATAAGGCATGACACTGGTGGTGATCTCGTGGCCGCGCCAGTCAAAGGTCGCGACACCAATGCCCCGACCGAGCACGCCGGGTTTGAGCCGGTGATCATCCTGATCTGCCAGCCAGGTGTTGGTGAAGGCCACATGGGCGGTGAGTTCGCCAAGATAATCCTCGGCCA
The DNA here is from genome assembly GCA_913056435.1 of uncultured Hyphomonadaceae bacterium. Classification (GTDB taxonomy): domain Bacteria; phylum Pseudomonadota; class Alphaproteobacteria; order Caulobacterales; family Hyphomonadaceae; genus Henriciella. Next base: position 1,454 of record CAJXMY010000093.1, read on the forward strand.
CAAAGCGCATCATCGCTTTGAGCGTGTCGGGCAGGGCCGCCGGGTTCAGCAGGTCGGGACCAGCTTTTAACGTGATCTCATCCTCGAAGTGTTCCGCCATGTTCATCCGCTCGGTCCAGCGGAAGACGCGTGGGGCGGTGGTCTGCATGATGTGCAGCGGCTTGGGGTCACGGGCGAGGTGGGCATAGAGGGCGCTGAACAGGCCATAATCCCCCAGCGTCGGGGCACCCCCCAGCAGGAAGGGATAGTCCGCCAGATGGGCCTCGAAGCGCGCGAGGAAATCGGCATAGGTGTCCTCGACGGTCTGGTAGGTGTCGGGTGTCACGCCAAAGACCACGGCGGCTTTGCGCATCCGCCCGCTGGCATGCAGGAAAGCCTGCTCCCGGCTGGCCGGATCCAGCCCGTTGGGCAGCACATCCTCGAAGGCGGTTCTCAGGAAAGCCAGATTCGTCTCGTCGAAATTCCAGCGATAATGCATGGCCGGCCGCAACAGGCCTTCTCCGCCAAACAGTTCGAACACATGGGCGATGACGGTCAGCTTGGGGTCGGGCGGATAGATGGACTGTTTGGAAAACCCGGCCCTTTCGAAATAGTCTAATATGTCGGTGCCATCCTGAACGAAGGCGCCGTCCGGGGTCTCAATCACGGGGATGATCCAGCGCCCGACCGCTTTGGAGACCACAGTATTGAACCGCGCCCCGCCGGCTTTCTCCTCCCGGAAAGGGATCTGGTTACGGCGCATATAGGCCCGCACCTTGCCGGTATAGAGCGAGGCGGCCATGCCATAGAGGGTAAAGGTGTCGGTCATATTGAGATCTCGTCTGGTAAGGTGACAGGGCCTTGGAAGCTTCGCATGCGCTTCTCCTGGAGCCAGAAAAAAGTTGTGGTCGGGCAGGGCAGTTCAACGATCCACGGGGCGTCCAGCCGGACATCGTGCAGCTTCGCGCCGTCGGGGCGCTTCAGGACTTTGTCATCCTCTGGCAACCCGATGAGTTCAACAAAATGCTGGGTCCCCAGACTCATGACCCTGATGGTCCGGCCGGCATCATAGCCCACTGTATGGCCCTTTGTAACGGTGATCCGGATGGGCAGGCCGGGGCCTTCCGGGGGAGACAGATCGGCCGGCCGGGCGACGTGGAGGCAGGCGTGTCCGCCGATCATGCGGGTCTGGACCGGATGCGCCGGGCCCAACGGATCATGCCGGAATCCAGCGCCGTCCATCACGCCCGTCCCGATGCCGACTTTTCTGAGGGGCGGCTCGGGTTTCCAGCCGGCATAATCCTCTTCTGAGACCGGGTTCAGCGTCATCCAGACCTGCTGCGATGTCGGATCCATGGCCTCCATAAAGGCACCTGTCCCATTAATCATGGTGCCGGTTTCGGGCAGGCTGTCGGACAGCAGGTCTGCCAGCGTCTGCGTTTGGCGGGTCATTCCGAGGCGTCGGCCCTTGTGCGCGATGGCATCAGGCTCAGCCCCAGCAGGACCAGACCGATCAGAAGGAGCGGGAGTGTGGCAGCCGCGCCGGGGGCCGTGTCGACAGTGACGATGGGCTTGAAGTGGCCGACGACGTAACGACCGCCGACTTCGAGGACGAACAGAAGCAGAAAGAGGGGGATCAGAGACCGGTAGCGAAACAGGGCCACAACATAGAGGCTGGTCAGCAGGAGCTGGGACAGGCCCCATTGACCAAACATGGCGACGATGTTGGCGCGGGCGTCTGCGGAATAGGTGTCCAGAGGGATGGTGGCGATGGACTGGGCCCCGCCATCCGGCGACGCCATATGCATGAGCCCGCGAAAGATCAGCATCAGTATGATCAGGATAAAGCCCAAAAGGGCGAGCTTATGGCCGGGGAACCGATTGTCCGGCCGCGCCGGGAACAGGGTCTGCAGGAGGTGGGTCATGCGGGAGATCTCGTCCAGATTTCACTTGCGATTGCAATAATGACATTTAAGGTGCCATTAAAGTCGGTCCGCGGCAAGCGGCAATCGGGGAGACGGCAAGATGGAAGTTCTGCGCACGCCAGAGGCACGCTTTGACGGTCTCAAGGATTATCCCTTCGCACCCCATTATGTCATGGTCCCTGATGGCGAGGGCGGGTCCCTGCGCATGCATTATGTCGATGAGGGGCCGCGTGACGGGCAGCCTGTGGTGATGATCCATGGCAATCCGACCTGGTCCTATATGTGGCGGTCGCTGATCCCGGTGCTCGCCGATGCGGGCTACAGGGCCATTGCGATCGACATGGTGGGGATGGGGCGGTCAGACAAACCGGCGGCGCTGGAGGATTACAGCATCGACCGGCATGAGGCCTGGCTGGAGGCCGCCCTGATCACTGAGCTGGACCTCAGGGATGCGCATTTTATCCTGCATGACTGGGGCGGCATTACCGGCCTGCGCGTGGTGGCCCGCCATCAGGCGCGCGTGGCCAGCGTGGTCTATTCCAATACCGGCTTCCCGACCTGGGAGCCGGGCAGGGAGATCACGGTGATGAACCGTCCCGGGGCGGAGTTCCTGCAGGCCTTTCAGGATATGATCCGCCAGACCGAGGACTGGCCACACTGGGAGCAGGTCGCCTCCATCGTGCTGTGCGATCTCAGCGATGAGGTGAAAGCCGGTTTCGCTGCGCCCTGTCCGGAGCCAGCCTATGTCGTGGCCAATCGCAAATTCGCGATGATGCTGCCAACCCGCAATGACAATCCCATGCTGGAGGAGAACTGGCGGGCCCTGGAGCGGCTGAAATCCTTCGAAAAACCCTTTCTGTGCCTGTACTCCGACAAGGATATTGTGGCCCCAGAGGGGCACCGCTCGGTGCGTGGCCTGATCCCCGGCGCCGCAGCGCGCGAGCCGGTCATCCTCGAAGGGGGCAGTCATTTCTTGCTAGAGGATATTCCCGAGGCCTATGCTCGCGAGGTCCTGACATTTCTCAGGAATCAAGGCGAGGGCTGAGCATGCTGTTGAAGGCGATCCGGAAGATGGTGGTGGGCCGTATGGCCAGCTTTGAGGCTCTGGCGGCCCGCCGCACCAAAGCCGACAAGGCCCGCGAAGCCGACAAGGCACCGCATCGGGTCGCCTATTTCCACGAAGCCGGTGACCCCTATTCCCATCTCATGGTCCAGCTCCTGCCGGAGATCTGCGAGCGCTACGAGATCGAGCTTCAGGTCTATCTGGTCCCGCCGCCGGCCGACTCCGCCGCGCCTGACCGCCAGCGTCTGGAGGTCTATGGTCGCCGGGATGCCGCCCAGCTGGCACGCAAGGCCGGCCTGTCCTTTGACGATCCGGGTGCGGCGCTGTCGGCCGAGCGTCTTCATGCCGCCGAGCTTGCCCTGGCCGATCATCTGGGGCAGCCGGATTTCCTGGACCGGGCCCTGGCCATTGGGGAGGCCCTCTGGCAGGGCCAGCCGCTGCCCAGCGCGGACACTTCTGCGGCCCGGCTGGCGGATGTGCTGGCCGCGGGGGCGGCCCGTCGCGACGCTCTGGGGCACTATCTGGGCGGCACACTGCATTACGGGAATGAATGGTTCTGGGGCCCCGACCGCCTGCACTATCTCGAGGACCGCCTGCAGGAGCTTGGCGCGGTCCGGGATGTGGCCCCGTCTGGCCCCTGTTTTGCCCCGCCGGCGCTGGAGGGCAGCGGTCAGGCCGCACGGTCCGAGGGGCTCGAGCTGCACTGGTATCTGTCTTTTCGAAGTCCCTACACCGCCATTGTCGCCGATCGGGTCAAGGCGCTCGCGGAGGCTTATGGTGCCGATCTGAAAATCCGTTTTGTCCTGCCCATGGTGATGCGCGGTCTGGCCGTCCCGCGCCGCAAGGGCGCCTATATCATGAGCGATGTGGCCCGCGAGGCGCACCGCCTCGGGACGCCTTTTGGCAATATTTCCGACCCCGTCGGCAAACCGGTGGAACGCGGCTATGCCGTTCTGAACCGCGCCATTGAGCTGGGCCGGGGCTACGAGTTTGCGCGGTCTTTCCTGACCGGGGTCTGGTCAGAAGGGATCGATGCCGGCACCGACCGTGGCCTGCAGCAGCTGGTCGAGCGAGCGGGCCTCGACTGGGCGGAGATGAAGCCTCTTCTGGAGGATGAGGGCTGGCGCCAGACAGAGGACCGCAATCAGGCCGAGATGCTGAGCTACGAGATCTGGGGTGTGCCCAGTTTTCGCGTCGGCGATGTGGCGGTCTGGGGACAGGACCGGCTCTGGGTCATCGAAGATGCCCTCAGGGCGGCAACATTAAAGGGAGACGCTTGACATGGATGTGACAAATGAGGTGATGCCGACCAGTCCCGCGCGGCTGCAGCAGATGATGGAGAAAGGGCCGGACGGGCCGATCTTCATGATCAACCTTCTGAAATTCAAGGAACAGGCCGTCTATGAAGATGGCCGCGAGACCACGCTGAGCGGTCGGGACGCATATGGCCTTTATGGACAGGCTGTCTCTGGGATTCTGCCCAAACATGGCGGCGCTTTCTTTTTTGCGGCGGACGTCACCTTTCTGGCTCTCGGGCAGGTGGAGGAGCTATGGGACGAGGTTGCCATCGCGGTTTACCCGGAGCGGCGGTCGATGCTGGAGATGTCGTCATCTGAAGAATGGCGAGCGGCCGCGGTGCACCGTACGGCCGGGCTCGCCGGTCAGCTGAATATTGAAACGGTTTTGCAGGACGGTGTGGCAGACCTGCCCTGGATGCAGACCCTGCTGGAAGGATTGGGCTCATGATGTGGGTAAAAAGAGGGGTCATCGCGCTCATCGGCGTGGGCCTCGTTCTGGTGATAGGCTTTAACCTTTTCAAGAAACAGATTGCCGAGCGCGCCTTTAATCAGGGGGTCGAGCGCAATGCCGGGATTAATCGCAGTGCGGGTCTTCCCGACGGCCTGCATGTCTATTTGTGTGGCACCGGATCGCCCATGGCCGATCCGCGGCGGGCCGGCCCCTGTCTCGGCATCCTGGCCGGGCAGAAAGCCTATGTGTTCGATGTCGGGTCGGGCGGTTCGAGGAACCTCGGCAGCATGGGCTTCCCCATGCCCCGGCTGCAGGGGGTCTATCTGACGCATCTGCATTCGGACCATATTGATGGCCTGGGCGAGCTTCTGCTGGGCTCGTGGATCGGCGGTGCCCGCTCCACCCCGACCCCGATCCATGGGCCGGTCGGGACGGCGGACGTGGTGGACGGTTTCAACATGGCCTATCGCATCGACAGCACCTATCGGGTGGCCCATCATGGGACGGGGATCGCCAATCCGGCCGGCTTTGGCGGACAGGCGGTCGAGATAGAGCTGCCGGCGGGCCCGGCCGGCCAGAGTGTTGTCTTTGATGATGGCGACCTTCGGATCACCGCCCTGAGAGTGGACCATGCCCCGATTGACCCCGCCTTTGGCTACCGGATCGACTATAAGGACCGGTCGGTCTCGATCAGTGGGGACACGATTTACCATCCCGGTTTTGTCGCGGCCTCGCAGGGGGTTGATCTGATGCTGCACGAGGCCCTGAACCAGGAGATGGTCTCCGCCATTGGCGCCCGGCTTGCAGAACGCGGGCAGGCCAGAGGGGCCAAGATTTTCTCGGATATTCTGGACTATCACGCTACGCCGGAGGATGCGGCCCGCGCCGCACAGGAGGCTGGGGTCAGGGAACTGGTGCTCTACCATTTGGTCCCGCCCTTGCCGGTGGACCTGATCGAGCTGGCCTTTGTCGGGGAAGCGAAATCCTATTTCGACGGGCCCATTACGGTGGGGCGGGACGGCATGCTGATCAGCCTGCCGGCCGGGTCTGAAGAGGTCATCCGGTCGCGCCCGGGCTTCTGAGGCCTCGTCGCGCCACGGCATCAATCAGCTTCAGTCCCGCGAGGCCGATCAGCAGAAGGCAGAGGCCGACCAGAAGGCGGATGTGAAGAAAGCTGATCACGGGCCGGGTGATGAACACCTCGGTATGGTCGAGGGCGGCGAATTTGTGGATCTCGCCCTCTTTCATGGCCGGGTCGAGCACCATGTTGATCATGTCCCTCAGAGACCGGTAGCGAACGACCGCCACCCGGTCGACCTCAGCACCATAGGTGCCCAGCATCAGCCCGGCGCGCTCAGACACAAAGACCGGGTGGGCGGCATGTTTCAGCAGAAGCGGCAAGATGATCCCGGCATAAGCCCGGTCGGCCTCAGCGGCCGCCTCGCCGGCTTTCAGCCTTTCCAGATTGACCGCATAGAATTCGCGCCCGTCATCTTCCGGGATCATCCTGGTCATGTGCTCGAGGAAGCCCCGTTCGTCGTCCGCCGTGGCGCCGTAGGCTTGCTCCAGCCGGGCCAGAAGCTCGGCACC
>CAJXMY010000094.1 GCA_913056435.1 uncultured Hyphomonadaceae bacterium
CGCATGAAGGGCGAACTCGCTTTGGTCCTGCGTGGCCAGGGTGACCAGACCCGTATCATGGGGGCGGGGACTGACCTCCGAAAACCAGACGGTGTCGCCTTTTATGAAAAGCTCGACCCCGAAAACACCCAAACCACCGATATTATCTGTGATGCGTTGCGCCATGTCCTGCGCGGCGGCCAGAGCGACGGGACTCATGGCCTGCGGCTGCCAGCTTTCAACATAATCGCCATTCAGCTGGCGATGACCAATGGGCGAACAGAAGTGGGTTCCTTGAACGCTGCGCACGGTCAGCAAAGTGATTTCATAATCAAATTCGACTGCGCCTTCAACGATAACGCGGACCTGACGGCCTCGACCAGACTGCAGGGCATGGTCCCACGCTGTCCGAATGGTTTCTGGGGACGGGACGAAGCTCTGGCCCTTGCCCGAGGACGACATGACCGGTTTGACGTAGACAGGATACCCGATTTGATCCGCCGCCTTCGCAAGATCGTCAGCCGACCCGGCAAAGGCATAGGGACTGGTTTTCAAGCCAAGTGTTTCCGAAGCAAGCCGGCGGATCCCCTCCCTGTCCATTGTCAGCTGAGTCGCTCTGGCGGTGGGAATGATCCTGGCGAGACCATCTGTCTCGATTTTCGCCAGTTCCTGCGTCGCGATCGCCTCGATTTCCGGGACAATGAGGGCGGGGCGTTCCAGCTCGACGATTTCGCGCAGGGTCTGTGGATCGGTCATATCGAACACGTGGGCCCGATGGGCAACCTGCATGCCGGGAGCGTTGGCGTAGCGGTCACAGGCAATGGTTTCGACGCCGAGTCGTTGTAATTCGAGGATGACCTCCTTGCCGAGTTCGCCGGCGCCGAGGAAGAGGACCCGAAGCGCATGAGGGGACAGAGGCGTTCCGATGCGTGTCATTTTGGCTTCTGCGTATGGCGTTTCTTGATGGTTCCGGAGAAATTCATGGCCGGTTTTCCGTTGGCTGTGACCAGACCGCGCACGAAGACAATCGATCGTCCTCCCCCGAGAATCTCTCCCCGGGCTTCAATCAGGTCGCCGAGAACGGGCCCGGCGATAAATTCAGAGGTGAAGGCAACGGTGACCCCATAGCTGTCTTCTGAAATGTCACCCTGATGCCCAATGGCGAACAAGGCGAAGTCTGCGAACGTCATCAGACACCCACCATGGACAACCCCGCCGGCATTCATGTGCTTTCTTTCTGCTCGAAAGGCGGCAACGGGCCCCTGCGCATCCTGGCGCATATAAAAAGGGCCGGCCGTTTCGTACTCGAAGGGTTCGTCGGCCCAAACCTGCCAGCCGGCAAATTCTCCTTCTTCGACTATCGTCACATCCATGAATTTCTCCTCATTCCGTCATTCGTCATAGCAGCGAAGCGTCAAATCGCCATGCTGACCGTGCGTGATGGTAGGCGAAGCTGCAACTCTGGACTAAGTTTCGGAGGAAGAGGGAGAAAGATATGGCTTTTGATCCGGAAATCCGAGACGCCCTGATCGAACAGGTGCGCCGTTTCGTTCGGGAACGTTGTGTCCCAGCTGAAAATGAGGTGGCCGAGCATGATCAGGTGCCGGCCGATCTGGTGGACGAGATGCGGGAGCTTGGCCTGTTTGGCCTCGCTGTTCCCGAGACCTATGGCGGTCTCGGTCTGGATATGGAAACGGAATGCTTTGTGGCCTTCGAACTGGGCTGGACGTCACCTGCTTTTCGCAGTGTTGCCGGAACCAATATTGGCATTGGCTCACAAGCTTTGGTGTTGTTCGGCACTGAGCAGCAGAAAGAGACCTGGCTGCCGAAAATTGCATCCGGTGAGGTGATCACGAGTTTCGCGCTGACAGAACCCGAAGCGGGGAGTGATGCCGGCGGCCTGAAAACCAAAGCCACCCTTCAAGGGGACAGATATGTGCTGAATGGTGGGAAGCGGTACATCACGAATGCGAACGTCGCAGATTTGTTCACGGTGATGGCGCGAACAAATCCCGAAGAGCCGGGTGCCAAGGGTGTTTCGGCGTTTCTGGTCCGCCGCGACCTCGAAGGTTTGTCGGTTGGCAAACCGGAGAAGAAGATGGGTCAGCAGGGCGCTCATATCTGTGACGTTAATTTCGACAATGTCGACGTGCCGGCCGACTGCCGGATTGGTCAGGAAGGCGAGGGCTTCAAGGTTGCAATGAGCGTTCTGGATAAAGGACGACTGCATATTTCCGCTGTTTGTACCGGCATGGCCGAGCGGCTCATTTCAGAGATGGTGCGTTATGCGACGGAGCGGCAACAGTTTGGTAAACCCATTATGCAGCATCAGCTTATTCAGGCGCTTATCGCGGACAGTCAGGCAGAGGCCTACGCGATGCGATGCATGATCCTTGATGCGGCCCGTAAACGTGATGCCGGTGCGTCGGTCACCATGCTCGCCTCCTGTTGCAAAATGTTTGCCTCCGAGGCGGTGGGCCGTATCGCCGACCGGGCCGTCCAGGTTTTCGGAGGTGCGGGCTATGTCGCGGATTACGGGATTGAGCGGTTTTATCGCGATGCGCGGATTTTCCGTCTTTATGAAGGCACCACCCAGATCCAGCAGATTGTGATCGCGCGGGAGCTGGCGCGCGCGGCTGCCCGGGGGGATCTTTGATGCGTGACGTGGTCCCCGAAATGGCGCCGGCCGATGTCGGCTTGAACGCAGAGCGTCTGGACGCCATCCCGGCTTTCTTCGAGTCGGCTTATATCGACTCGGGGAAACTGCCCTGTGTCGCGACCTTGGTGTCAAGAAATGGCGAGATCGTTCACGAATCCTATCGGGGAGCGACGGAAATGGGCGGCGATGCCCCGATCGGGCCTGAGACCATCTTCCGGATTTATTCCATGACCAAGCCGGTCACCTCGGTTGCGGCCATGATGCTCCATGATGAAGGAGCGCTGCGGCTGGATCATGAGGTGTCTCGCTATATCCCTGAGTTTGAGGGGGTTGAGGTGTGGGATGGCGGGGATCTGAACAGCTACAAGACTCGGAAGCCTGACCGGCCGATGACGGTGAAGGATGTATTCACTCATACAAGTGGCCTGACTTATGGCTTCCTGATGCAGAATGATCTCGATGCACTTTATCGAAAGGAAAAAATCGGGGCGCCGAATGAGACACTCGAGGAGATGTGCATCCGCTTAGCGTCGCTTCCATTGTTGTTCTCTCCGGGGACGAGGTGGAATTACAGTCATTCAACAGACGTTCTTGGCCGGATTGTTGAAGTGGCCAGTGGCCAGACGCTGGACGCATTTTTCAGAGACAGGATTTTCAGGCCGCTTCGCATGGAGGATACGGACTTCTTCGTTCCAGAAGAGAAGCTGCATCGCCTCATGGCGTGTTATCAAAAAAATCCGCTCACAGGCGAAATCACCCTCGCCGATGGCGGTGGAACCGAGTCTCGCGCCTACAGGGTCCAGCCCAAACTTTTAAATGCGGGCGGGGGGTTGGTCAGCACGATGGGAGATTACCATCGCTTTTGCCTCATGCTTCTGCATGGCGGCAGTCTCGACGGGGCGCGGCTGCTAAGCCCCAAGACCGTTGAGTTTATGCGCATGAACCACCTGCCGGGCGACCGTTCCATCCGCCAGATGGGAGACGAGACGTTCTCTGAAGCTCGTATGGAAGGGAATGGCTTCGGTCTCGGGGGAAGTGTGACCATCAATGTCGCCGAAACGATGGCACCTGGATCAATCGGCAGTTTTAGTTGGGGTGGTTTGGCCAGCACCTTTTTCTGGATTGATCCTGTCGAAGAGCTCATTGCCGTCCAGGCCACACAAATGATCCCGAGCGGGGCCTATCCCATTCGCCCTCAATTGCAGCAGCTGGTCTATGCTGCGATCGATTGGTAGGGAACGCGGCGGGCAAGTCCGATGGCTTGCCAAGTCCAAAGTCTGCACCATCTCTTTCTGGGCAGGTGACGTAACGTCCCTGTGGATGACCCTTGGACGGAGAGTAAGCCATGGACCATCACTGGGAGACTATGGAAATTGTGAGAGATCTGTTTGCAGACCTCGGCCGGCTTCGGATTCGCAAAATGTTTGGCTGCACGGGCGTTTATGCAAACGAGGAGATGTTTGCGCTGGTTGATGCAGACCGGATCTACCTGAAGACTGACGAAGCCTTGCGCGTGAGCCTTGAGGCAGAGGGAGGGACGGCCTTCCACTGGACGAATGGGAAAACCGGACAGACCATTCGCATGAGTTATGTGTCGTTGCCGGAGGCGACGCTCGGCAATCATGCCCGAACAACTGATCTTGGCCGGAAGGCTCTGGCTGCGGCACGACAGGCCCGGCAGTCGCGTGTCAAAACGAATCCACGGGGTCGACTGGGGCCAAGCTAGACTGAGGCGTGTTTGACGGGGCTGTCAGGCAGGCCCTGGGGGGCTATGTTTCCGTGTTGCCAGCTTTCGCTTTCGTCACAGACTGTCGGTTAATAGAGCTCTTTTTCTCTCCGGCCTGAAAGACCGGCGACAACGCCGCCGTGAAACACGGCCCGCAATAACCAGAAATTTCGGTCTGTTCGGGATGCAACGAAAATCAAAGCCAAGAGAAGGCTCACCCCGCTTTTGATGCAGGCAAGGCCCCCCATTGTCAATTTTGAGCGTCGCGACACCGCCGAGTGTTTTCCGTAGGATTGGCCGAAACGAAACCTGCGTCGTGAAAGCCAGTCAAAATTGACACGGTCCATCCCAACCTTCTCGAAAACCACGGCATCATCGCAGATTTCAAACGTCGCGCCTAACCGGTAAAGACGGAAGAAGAACTCGGTATCCTCTCCGCCGGTACGCCCCTTCTCGAGCAGAAAACGCTGACCCCGAATTACCGGATCATCATAGCGAAGCAATGCATTACAAGTATAGCCGGTCTCCACCCTTCCGGACCGCCTCTGGGGATGATTGGAATGATAGTCTTTCTGAATAATCCAGTCTGGTGTGTCATCCGCGTAGATGGCTTTGGACGCCCCAAATACGGCGGTCGTCTGACTGGACTCAATCTTTGACAGCATCCGGCTCAGCCAGTCTGGCGGTGCAATCTCATCGTCATCTATAAACGCGACAAAAGGGGCGTCTGCCACATCGAGGCAGGCATTTCGCGCGATGGAAATATTGCGGGCCGGGGCATGACGGTAAAGTATTTCAGGACCGGTTTGGGGTGAGATCTGTCGGATCAGAGCTTCGGCACTTGGAACCTCATCATTATCAGCCACAATGATCCGCAGTGACACGCCATCGGGAACCTTTTGGACCATCAGGGAGCGCAAAGTTGCGGTCAGGCTGTCCCGTTTGTAGGTGCAGACACAAATGTCTATGGTGGTGTCCATCCGAGTCTGGGCTCCGGGTGAGGTAAACCTGAAATTGTAACCCCGTTACGAGGTGGCATGCGGGGTCCTGTGGGCGGCCTTTTATCTGCAAAATCGAAGGCAGTCCGTCCTTTGAACTTTGTTCTGGAGATCAGGATTCACGTTTTTGAACAACCCAGTCGACAGAGAAGGCTCCCGCTGGACTGGGCACCCTGAGACGGGACGCTGGGCGTGACCCGAGCGTTTTCGGTGTACGGGGGCTGCGCCGCTGTGTTGCCAGACCGCGGGATGTCGTGCGCCTTGCGCGTCAGGTGCCAGCATCTTTGTGAGATGCAGGCTGCCATCATGGTCAGGCTGTCGTCCCGATCAACTGCCGCGGAAATTCGCCGGGCGCTTCTCGAGGAAAGCCATCACACCTTCCCTGAAGTCCGGCTGCCGACCCGCCGTCCGCTGTGCGAAGCGCTCTTCCTGCAGTTGGGAGTCGAAGTCGTTATCCTCTGCCTGCCATATGAGGTTCCGGATCATCGCCAGAGACTGCGTCGGGCCGTCTGCGAGTTTACGAGCATAGGCCTGAGCCTCGGAAAGGAGGTCCGCATCGGCGACGACCCGATTAACCAGGCCCCATTCCAAAGCCTTTTCAGCTGGAAGCTTCTCGCCGAACAGGGTCATCTCCATGGCGCGGGCGCGACCGATCATGTGGGGCAGGAGATAGGTTGAACCACCATCCGGAACGAGGCCAATGCGTCGGAACGCTTGAAGGAAGTAGCCGCTCTGTCCGGCAAGGATGAAGTCCCCCATGAGGGCGATGGAGCATCCGACACCCGCCGCGGCGCCGTTGACCGCCGTGATGATGGGGTGCGGGTGGGTCCGCATCATTTTGATCAGGGGATTGTAATGGCTATCGAGAGCCTTTCCCGCGTCGGGTTTGCCTTTCTGACGTCCGGCGCTGGTCATGTCTGGTGCAAGATTGGCCCCTGAACAGAACCCGCGTCCGTGCCCCGTGATGATGGTGCAACGGGCAGAGTCCGCAGCCAGTTCCATTGCGAGGAGCATCTCCTCGACAGTGTCCAGACCGGCTGCATTCATCGTTTTGGGATCATTGAAGGCGATCGTGGCGATATCGTCGGCGGTTTCATACGTGATTTTGTCAAAGCTCATCGCGGGGTCTCCCTTTCGTAACAGGCATATCCCGTCCTAGGCCGCCGTCAAACCTTGACCCAAGGTCAGGATCTTGTGGTGGCCGCGGGGCAAGTTATCGGTTAGGTGTAGGGTACAGAGACTGGAGGGAATTTCGCATGGCACTGGATGGAATTGGCGCGAGTGAGTTGGACCGCATTCTTGAAACGCAGAAAGCGGCTCATCTCAGAGAGGGTACGCCGTCAGCCGAGAAGCGGGTTGAGTGGATTGATAAATCAATCGATTTATTGGTGACGCATGGCGCGGCTCTGGCCCGGGCCATGGCTGAGGACTTTGGACACCGCTCGATCGACCAATCTAATCTCACCGATATTGCCGGTACGATCGCCTCACTCAAGCATTCTCGGGCTCATTTGCGAAAGTGGATGCGTCCTGAGAAAAGATCCGTTGATTTTCCGCTAAATTTGCTTGGGTCGCGGGCCCGGGTTGAATATCAGCCCAAGGGTGTCATTGGGATTATCAGTCCATGGAATTTCCCCGTGAATCTAACCTTTGCGCCGCTGGCCAACGTCTTTGCCGCGGGCAATCGAGCCATGATCAAGCCATCAGAGTTTACAGAAGCCACGTCTGAACTGATGAAGACCCTGATCGCAGACTATTATTCCGAGGAAGAGGTGGCGGTTGTCACGGGCGGACCGGAAATTGGAGCCGCCTTTTCCGCGCTGGCGTTCGATCACCTGATTTTTACGGGTGCCACCTCCATCGCGCACCATGTCATGCGGGCGGCAGCCGAGAATTTGGTCCCACTGACCCTTGAACTGGGAGGGAAGTCGCCTGTGGTGCTCGGACGGTCTGCCAACCTCGAGAAAGCCGCAAGCCGTATCATGGCCGGGAAAACCATGAATGCCGGGCAAATCTGCCTTGCGCCGGACTATGCCTTTGTACCGGAAGAGGACACCCGCGAATTCGTCGGTGCCGCTCAGGCGGCTATCGGCAAGATGTTCCCAAGCGGCCTCAAGGATAATGATGATTACACCTCCGTGATCAATCAGCGCCACTATGACCGGTTGAATTCATATCTGGATGACGCCCGGGAGAAGGGAGCGGAGATCGTCGAAATTAATCCCGGAAATGAGACTTTCGCCCAGCAGCCGCACCATAAAATGGCCCCCCACCTCATCCTGAACCCAACGGATGACATGAAGGTGATGCAGGATGAAATTTTCGGACCGATTCTACCGGTGAAATCTTATCAGGAAACCTCTGAGGCGTTGGACTATATCAATGGTC
>CAJXMY010000095.1 GCA_913056435.1 uncultured Hyphomonadaceae bacterium
AAACCTGGCTTGAGGCCGCGGATGCGTATTATGAGGCGTCCATAGACCCCGAAGGTGTCGACGTCGTGATCCCGGTCATCTGGGGGATTGATGCGGTTCACGGGCATGCCAATCTGACCGGCGCGGTAATTTTTCCGCACAATATTGGGCTTGGTGCGGCCAATAATCCGGACCTGATTGAAGAGATCTATGTGGCGACGGCCCGCGAGCTGCGCGTCTCGGGGCATGACTGGACCTTCGCACCAACGCTGGCGGTTCCCCAGAATGATCGCTGGGGGCGGACCTATGAGGGGTTCTCGGAGAGCCCAGACCTTGTCGGATCCTATGGTGATCGCATTGTGTATGGCCTGCAGGGGCGCGTTGGTGAAGACGATTTCCTCGGCGCAGAAAAGGTGCTGACCAGCGCGAAGCATTTTGTCGGTGACGGCGGGACCAAGGATGGGGTCGATCAGGGCGATGCGGTCATCAGTGAAGCCGAATTGCGGGATATTCACACGGCCGGTTATGTCTCGGCCATTGGGGCCAACGCCCAGACCGTCATGGCAAGCTTCTCGGCCTGGAATGGCGAACGCATGCATGGTCAGAAGGAGCTGCTCACAGATGTTCTGAAAGGCCGGATGAACTTTCAGGGTTTTGTGGTCGGCGACTGGAACGGGCATGCGCTGATTCCCGGTTGTACGGTGACGGACTGCCCCGAGGCGTTCAATGCTGGCGTGGACATGTACATGGCGCCGGAGAGCTGGGAGGGCCTTTGGCATTCCACCTATGACCATGTTCAGTCCGGGCGGATCCCGATGGAGCGTCTGGAGGATGCCGTCCGCCGGATCCTGCGGGTCAAAATCAATGCGGGTCTGTTTGACGCCTTCGTTAAACCCAGTGACCGGCCGCTGGCAGGCGATGAAACAATCCTCGCCAACCCCGAGCACCGGGCATTGGCGCGCCGCGCCGTCCGGGAGTCGCTGGTGCTGCTCAAGAACAATGGGGGCCTCCTGCCGCTGGATGCCAGCAAGAGGATTCTCGTGGTGGGTGACGGTGCCGACAGCATCACCAAAGTGGCGGGTGGCTGGACTCTGAACTGGCAGGGCGGCGGCTATCCGAATGACGAATTCCCGAATGGCGAAACCGTGTTGTCGGGCATACTGGATGCCGTCAGTGCGGCGGGCGGGGAAGTGATTTTTGATCCGGCGGGCACCGCCGATGTCGAGGCGGATTTTGTCATCGCGGTCTATGGGGAAGATCCATACGCGGAATTCCAGGGCGACGTTGCCAACATGGATTTTCGTCCCAACGGCTTCGATACGGATCTCCTGGCGGCCTATCAGGAGAAGGGCATGAAAACCGTGTCTGTTTTCCTGTCCGGCCGGCCGCTTTGGGTCAATCCTGAGCTCAATAGCTCCGATGCCTTTGTCGCGGCCTGGCTTCCCGGCAGTGAGGGCGCCGGCATTGCTGACATGTTGTTCCGCACCGATCCGTCTTACGAGTTCACCGGGCGGTTGTCTTATTCGTGGCCAAAGCTCGCCACCCAGGTCGAGCTGAACATCGGAAAAGAGCCTTATGATCCGCTGTTTCCGTTTGGCTATGGACTGTCCTATGAGGATGATGGCCATGTGGACACGCTGTCCGAGGAGTCCGGCCTTGGCGACGGTGTCGTCACAAATAAAGGCGAGATTTTCTCAAAGGGCGCCTTGTCTGCCCCCTGGGAGATCATCCGCTACGGGTCCCCGGTTGCTGCCCTGCCATTTGAATCCGCAGGTCTCGTCGTCTCGGCTTATGATCGGGCCGCTCAGGAGGATTCGCTGCGGGTCCAGTTCAAGACAGGGGAAGAGGATTTCCTGATCGCCTCAAGCTATCCGGTGGATTTCTCGCGAGAGGCCAATGGCGCCATGGAGCTGACCTTCAGTGCGCGGGCGGTGTCGGGTGACGCCGCGATCTCCGTGGGCATGGGATGCGATGCTGAGGCCTGCGATGCTTTCTTCCCGGAAACGCTGACAGAGGAGTGGACCGAAGTCAGCCTGAGCCTGTCCTGTTTCTCGGATCAGGGCATTGACATGGCCACGATCAAGCGGGTGCTGATCATCAGGGGTCAGCCAGGTCAGGTGGTCGGTCTCTCGGATGTCCGACTGGGGGAACAGCAGGCTGGGAACGCGGCGTGCGGTGCCTAGACGGTTCGGGCCGTGGGGGTCTTACGGGACCGCCGCGGCGCCCCCCTTTGTCTTTGGGGTGAAGGTTTGAGCATAAAACAAGAACATCTATTCATTTCAGCGAGACAAAGTATTTGAATTTTTTTATTACGGATGAATTTGAGGCAAAGTAGTTCGGTGTTGTTGAATAAGAAACAGATAAGTACGATCAAAGACGTCGCGGCCTTGGCGCGTGTATCTCAGATGACGGTCTCGCGGGTTCTGAACAATCGGACATCGGTGAAGGAGTCAACACGGCTTCGCGTGCAGGAGGCCATGCGGGAGCTGAACTACCGTCCCAACATCATGGCCAGAAATCTGGCCGGACGTGCCGGCCTGTTCATTGGTCTGGTCTATCGCAATCCGAGTTATGGTTATCTCAGTGAGTTTCTGCTCGGCGCCCTCGGGGCGTGCCGTCAGCTGGGTCATTATCTCATTGTCGAGGAGCCGCTTCTCGATCAGGAGGTGGTCGACCTTGAAGAGATTGAGAAACGGTTTCTCGACACCAGCATTCAGGCCCTGATCGTGGTGCCGCCTCTGTCGGACGATCCACACTTCATTGATACGCTGGAACGGACGGGAATTTCCTTCGTTCGTGTCAGCCCTACTCTGGACGACTATAAGGGTCTGGGCGTGGGCATGGATGATGCTTCGGCCGCGTGCGAAATGACCGAATACCTTCTGGACCTGGGACATGAGGATGTGGCCATCATCAAGGGGCCGCCGGATCATATTGCCAGCCGGCTGCGGTTCTCAGGATATCAGCGCGCCTATGAAAAACGCGGAAAGACCCTGGATGACAGTGCCGTGCTGTCAGGGGACTTTACCTATTTGTCTGGGATGGAAGCCACGCGGGTCCTGCTGGCCCGCGAGACGCCGCCGACCGCCATTTTTGCGTGTAATGACGACATGGCCGCGGGCGCGATTGCCGCAGCGCATCAGGCGGGCCTGACCATCCCCGAGGACATTTCCATTGTGGGGTTCGACGATACCGAGAATGCCGCCAGCATGTGGCCCCCACTGACGACCATTCGTCAGCCCATCCGGGACATGGCGCGGTCCGCGATTCTTCTGCTCGAAAATGCTTTTGAGGACTGGGATAGCCCGGACCCGGCGGAGTCCGACAAGCGTATTCTTGACTATGAGCTGATTGTCCGCGGGTCCGCGGCGGCCCCGAAAAAAGCCCGCTAGCATACCGCGTTCTCAGGGGGATGGACGCCGGGCGGGCCGGTCAACACAACAGGTCCGGAGAGGTGACGCCTGGTGACCTCTCCGGTAGACTTGACTTAGCGCTTGACGGCGAAATATGGCCCGAGTTCGATGGTTTGCTTTTCAAAGCCGAGGTCAAATCCCATATCGGTCTCGGATGCTGGGAAATTGCGTTCGGCGACCGCGGACACCTTGTACATTTTCCACTCCGGTCCGGGCCGGACCTGCTCGTTCACCACCGTGTCGTAAGGTGGGACTTTCCGGCCGAGAACGGCGCCAATCCGTCCCGTCTCTGCCCCGCGCGCCAGCCGCGAGGCGCGGGCCCAGAAATAGATGTCGATTTCGTCGCCAGCGGAGATATCGACCTCAAAGGGGGCCCGGATGCGTGGTTCCCAGGGCTGTGCAATGTTCTTCCGACGGACCATGAAACTGATCGCCTGATCCCCGGGCACACCTTCGGATTCGACGATGGAGACACGCTTGTTCGGACCCGCCGGCTCCCACCGAAGGACGGCCATCGGATTATGCAGGAAAGATCCGGGGATAGCGGACATATCAAGGGGGGCGATCTCGAATTCCGGATCTGCAGACGCCACTGGAGACATAACCAGAAAAGCCGCGGTCACGATGCCAAGAATTTTTTGAAGCGATGCCGACATAATTCCTCCTCAAATTTACGTCTGACCCTCTGTAACCAGAGTGGTCTTTATATCGATATGTTACCGTTACCATAATTGGGTCAGGCACGCCAACCCCGTTTGACCAATCAGGCCAGTGGTTTTCGTCGAAAATGAGGCGGAGGCTCCCGGGTCTCGGCGCGGACCCTAGCGCAGCATGACCTCGCCACCGATCGCCTTGGTCAGGTGGTCGCGGCGTTCAATAATCTCGCTTCTGGCTTCACAGTTGCGGCAACGCACCAGAATGCGCTCGATTTTCGCCAGTTCCGCCTCAGCGCGGCGCGTGTCCCCTTCAAGCAGTTTGATCAGGGCAATCTTGTAATGGGCGTCATAGAGAATCTTGCTGGCCGCTGTAGCACGTTCGAAATTGCGAAGGGCATCCTGCGTTTTCCCAAGCTGGACCTGAGAGAGACCGGCAAAATAAAGTTGCCGGCCGCGCTTGTCGCACGTCCGGTCGGAAGTGTTTTCGACGGAC
Organism: uncultured Hyphomonadaceae bacterium; assembly: GCA_913056435.1. Classification (GTDB taxonomy): domain Bacteria; phylum Pseudomonadota; class Alphaproteobacteria; order Caulobacterales; family Hyphomonadaceae; genus Henriciella. Next base: position 4,542 of record CAJXMY010000095.1, read on the forward strand.
CGTGCGGCAATGCTGGTCGTGTCCGCAACCCCCACCGGGATGTCCTGTGATGCGCCGGCACCGGCGCCGCGGGTGTTGGCGCCTGAATTGCTCGAGGCTGAGCGCGCAAATGTGTCAGCCCGGTCGGACGCGATCCGGGCACCGTCGAAGGAGGCCACCAGACTGCGTTCCAGGCGCAAGGCACACATGGCATTTTCGAGGAATTCGACTTCTGCGGTCTCATAATCCCCCGCTCGGAACGCCGCCATGGCCGGGTCATTCTGCAGGCCTGTAACTTCGACGGTGTCGAGCATTCTCGTGTCGGCTTCTGCCGGCATCCCCGTGTCCTGAGCCAGAGAGGTTGAGACCCCGAGGGTCAGATGGCAACACAATGCTAGCAGAAGCGGTTTTCCGGGGAACTGCGCCATAGGGAGCCTCATCATCACTGTGTTCTTCGAAGGCCTTGACGTTAAGCTGTTTGGCAAAGCTTCTCAAGATAGGTGGCGTGGTCTTCGAAATCGGCCAGGCATCGTTTGGTGGCGCGTCGGATTTCCGCCATCCTCTTATCCAGAGCCTCATCAGACAGATAATCGATGACCGGATTGTACCTTTTGGGCCGGATGTTCTGACCCTCGAACACCGCAAACCAGCTGGCCACGCCAAAAAGTTCATTGTCGTGGCGGTACAAACGACCGTTTTCCGCATAGATATCGATGCGTTGCTGAAGGGTTTCGGGCAGCTCCATGGTCCGGACATGATTCCAGAATGGACTGTCGTCCCTTTGCGTGGCGCAATAGTGCAGGATCAGAAAGTCGCGCACCTGTTCAAATTCCAGATGCGTTCTCTGATTGTAGTAATCGATATCCTGCTGGTTAAAATGTTTGTCAGGAAAGTTTGTCATCAGGCGGGCAACCGCCGTCTGGATCAGGTGGATCGAGGTTGATTCCAGCGGCTCGAGAAATCCGGCAGACAGGCCCAGCGCAACGACATTTTTCACCCACGGCTTCTTGCGGATACCGGTGGTGAACCGAAGAAATTTCGGATCCGAGCGTGGCGCTCCGTCGAGTCCTTTTCTGAGCTGCTCATACGCCTCGTCGTCGCTGATATAGTCGCCGCAATAGACGTGTCCGTTCCCGATCCGGTTCTGCAGTGGTATGCGCCATTGCCAGCCGGCTGAATGCGCGGTCGCGCGAGTATAAGGCGCGGGCGGACCGTCAAGCTCGCAGGCCTGCGCCACGGCCCGGTTGACGGGCAGGTAATTCGACCAGTCATCATAGCCTGACTTAAGGGTCTGTTCGATGAGAAGCCCGTAGAAGCCGGTGCAGTCGATGAAGAGGTCAGCGGCCAGCACGTCGCCATTTTCCAGCTGGACGCTTTCGATGAAGCCATCCTCCGGCCGCTGGTGAACCTCAACGACTTTGCCCTCGACCCGCTGGACCCCGCGAGACTCCGCCACGCCCCGCATGTATTTGGCGTACAGGCTGGCGTCGAATTGGAAGGCATATTCGATCGTTGCAAAGGGTGACGACTTCATCTCGGGGCGGGGGTGCGCAAATTTGTGCACGTCGGCCGCCATGGCCTGCAGATTGTAGTCTTCTGCCCGGGCTGAGCCATCCTTCATGGCGTGGCGCAACCAGAAATGGTGGAAATGGATCCCGTCCATATTGAGCCCGTAGGGGCCAAATGAGTGGAAGTATCTGTCGCCGACCTGTCCCCAGTTCACAAACTCAATGCCGAGCTTGTAGGTGGCATTTGTCTTGCGAAGAAAGTCGCGCTCGTCCAGGCCGAGCAGCTGATTATAGTAGCGGATGTGGGGAATGGTGGCTTCTCCGACGCCGACGGTGCCGATCTCTTCTGACTCAACCAGACGAATCCGGATCGTCGGGTCACGAAGCAGAATGGACAGGGCTGAAGCCGCCATCCAGCCGGCTGTGCCTCCGCCGACGATTACGATTTCCTTGATATTCACATCTGTCATTTTGCTTTTCCGCTAATGATGGGCTGGTGCCGCAGACCAGGCATAGTTTTTTAGAAACGCCTCATGAGTGGGCATTTTGCTGGCCGCACCGGCCATCGCTGTTTTCATGGTTGTGAGGCTGTGATGAGACTGGAAAGGGTTCATGATTAAGAAGATCTTAAAGAGGCTCCTGCGCGAGTGACAATCACCAAAATGGACCTCAAAGCATCCTCCTACCAGGCATTTACCGGGATAATTCCGGCCGTTTGCCAGAAAGATTCCCCATGCCGACAGCCAGCCAAACCAAGGGATTCTGATCCAAGGGATAGACACTTTTTTTTGGATGTGGAACAACCACCGATCCGTGGCCTCGGATACTTCAATTAGTTGAGGGTCGCTAAAAGTGGGCAGAATGAATCTGCTTGATGGAGCTCAGTTTTTTTCATAAAAGACAATCTACCATGAGCTCTGAAGTGAAAAAGTCGACCCGTGGTCCTTTGTCGGGTTTTATCCGGCCGGATAAAGCAAGCAAAGCCTTCACACTCATCGAGTTGCTGGTGGTCATAGCCATCATCTCCATACTGGCCAGTATGCTCCTGCCCGCCTTGAGTAAGGCCAAGGAAAAAGCCAACCGCACCAAGTGTCTGAGCAATCTCAAGCAGATGCTTTTGGCTACCCACATGTATGTTACAGACAATGAAGAATACTTGCCCTACAGCTCGTGGAGCTCAGGAACCTACGATGTGGCCAACTGGCTTTACACTCGCAAGCGAGGACAAAACCCCGAACACGATGTGACTCTTGGCCAATTGTGGAATTATATTCCCACGGGGCAGGTTTACTGGTGTCCGCTGGAGCGGACCAACACAGCTTTGTTCAAGCAGCGTGAGATGCAGGTTTCCAGTTACGTCATGAACGGAGCGGTGACTGCTTACGGAACTTCTCCCAATGGAAAGCAGTGGGGGAGTTACAAAATGGACCAATTCAATGCGGGTTCCCTTCTCTACTGGGAAGCGGATGAGCGATTGCCATCGAACTATGACAACGTGGCCAGTCGACCTAACGAGGGGGTGACCGAACGTCACAATAGTGGAACCAATCTTGGAATGTTTGGGGGACATGTGGAGTATTGGAAATTTACGGCTTACTACGAAGAGGCCGGTATCGGTGGGTTCCCTGGACGTGCCCCTGGCAAATTCTGGTGCAATCCTGGTTCAGCCAACGATAAATAGTGTTGGGGTTTACATTCCTGTTAAGGCCAT